>CAYWUC010000038.1:0-2461 GCA_964461395.1 uncultured bacterium | reverse complement strand
TGAGCCAATCAATAGGATTTAGATATACAAATCCTTCTGATCAGTTAAATGGTTAAATTGAAAAATAGTTGAATAGTGAAAAGGAAAATAAAACCTCTGTGTTCCGTGTGATTTTGTGTGGAATATGCGACTCCGATTTTTTGCATTGACAATTCAAAAATATGACGTATAATTGAATTACCAATTAAATAATTCTGGGGTAATTAAACATATTAGTGGAGAATTGTATTGATAGAAAGAAGAATTTTAAAAGAAGTAATAATAGAACAGCGCGACAGTATAGAAAACGCGGAAAAATGGGTTGAGAGAGAAGCGCTTGAGAGCGTTTCCGATTATGTGAGCCTACCTCATATCGTAGTTATATCGGGAATGAGGAGAGTAGGTAAATCGACTCTCTTAAAACAAATAATAGATAAATTCTATGGGGATAAATCTTTCTATTTTATCGATTTTGAAGATGAGCGTCTTGTTGATTTCGAATTAAATGATTTCAATAATCTGAAAGAGGTTTTTATAGAATTATACGGAAAGTGCGATACATTCTTTTTCGATGAGATTCAAAATGTTAAGAATTGGGAAAGGTTTGTCAGGAGACTATTCGATTTGGGTTCGAAGATTTTTCTTACTGGCTCTAACGCCAGTTTACTTGAAAGAGAAATAAGCACAAAACTTACAGGCAGATATCTACATGTTGAACTACTTCCTTTCTCATTTACCGAATACTTGACAATGAAAGGTACGGAGTTGACAAACAAATGGCATATAAAAACCGAAAAAAGAGCTGAGATTAACGCGCTTTTTAACAAATATCTTGTCGAAGGGGGTATGCCCGAATTTATTAAATACGAGAAACCTGATATATTGGAAAGACTTTACAAGGATGTTATCTTTAGAGATATTGTAGCCAGATATCATATCAAAAATGTAAAAAGCCTGAGGGAACTTGCTTTGTATATTTTCAGCAACGCTGGTTCGTTATTTACCTTTTCCAGTCTTAAAAGAGCAACCAATATTGGAAATATTAATTCAGTTAAGGAATATTTATCTTATTTGGAAGAGAGTTTTCTTATTTTTGTCATTAAAGGATATAATTACTCATTAAAAAATCAAAACCTGAACCCCAAGAAGGTTTATGTTATCGATAACGGTTTGCGTAATAGCATAGGATTTAGTTTCTCCGCGAATAGAGGACAGTACCTTGAGAACCTCGTTTTCCTCGAACTTAAAAGAAGAGAAAAAGAAATTTTCTATTATAAAACCGGGCATGAGAAAGAGATTGATTTTTACGTGAAAAGGAAAAAAAGTAATCCTTTGTTGATTCAGGTTTCAACTTCTCTTCAGGATAAAAAAGTCGAGAAAAGGGAGATTTCCGCACTAATTGAAGGAATGAAAGAGTTAAAACTTAAAGAGAGTACAATAATTACTGAAGACGATGAAAAAAATATCGATACCGATAACGGTAAAATTAAGGTTATACCCATAACCAAGTGGTTGTTAAAATAAAAATGAAATTATTATTCAAAAAAGAGGAAAAATGAAAAAAGCTTTAATAACGGGAATAAACGGTCAGGATGGTTCTTACCTGGCTGAACTTTTACTTAAAAAAGGATACGAGGTTCACGGCACGATTAGAAGGTCGAGCGTTTTTACAACGGAAAGAATAGACCACCTATATCAGGATCCGCATGAAAAAAATATTAAACTTTTCCTGCACTACGGTGATTTAACAGACTCGAGTAATCTCAACCGCCTTGTTGAAAAAATTGAACCGGATGAAATATATAATCTCGGAGCTCAGAGCCATGTAAAGGTTTCTTTCGAAGTTCCTGAATATACCGCCGAAGTCGACGCTGTCGGCACCCTTAGATTGCTGGACGCGATAAGAGAAGCGGGTGTGCGTACTCGCTTTTACCAGGCATCATCCAGTGAAATGTTCGGAAAAGCGCAGGAAACCCCACAGAAAGAAACAACACCTTTTTATCCGAGGAGTCCTTACGGAGCCGCGAAAGTTTACTCTCACTGGATTACAGTTAATTATAGGGAAGCGTATAACTTATTCGCCTGCAGTGGGATTCTCTTTAACCATGAATCTCCGAGAAGAGGAAAAAGATTTGTCACAAGAAAAGTAACACAGGCAGTAGCTAAAATTTACCATGGATTACAGGATAAACTATTTCTCGGAAATCTCGACGCTAAAAGAGACTGGGGTTACGCTCCGGAATACGTCGAGGCAATGTGGCTAATGCTCCAGCAGGAAAAGTGCGAGGACTACGTAATAGCCACAGGCGAAGCCCACACAGTCAGAGAACTTGCTGAAGAGGGTTTTAAAAATATAGATATCGAACTCGAGTGGAAAGGAAAAGGAGCAGAGGAAAAAGGCATAGATAAGAGAACAGGGAAAACACTCGTAGAAATAGACCCGGAATATTTCCGACCTACCGAAGTAGAATCTCTTGTAGGC
>CAYWUC010000037.1:0-1948 GCA_964461395.1 uncultured bacterium | reverse complement strand
AATAATTGAAGAAGAGAGAAAGCATTACGCGACACTCTCTGACATGAAAGCAAATTTAAAGTAGGTTGAGCCAAAAAGAAACTTTTTCTTGTAAAATTACTGTTTTGGGGTCAGGTTCCTGTGTCCCTTCTTTTGAAAGATATCCGTCTTCGTATTTTTTTTGTCCCGTACAATTAAAGGAAAGTTGGCTTGTCGATATAGGAGAAGGCGCGCTTTTTCGGTTATCCGAAGCCCGGGAATCATATAAAGATATAGATAGGATTTTTATAAGTCATACTCATCCCGATCATATTGGGGCTCTTATCCCTTTAATTCTTGCCTTAAAATATACTCCCGGTTTTGAAAGAAGTAAACCTTTGTTCATTTATGGTCCCGAGAGTGTTCGGGAGTACCTCGATATGCATCTGGATTTTGCTCCTTATTTAAAATGTAATTTTCCCTTAGAATTTATTACTTGTTCTTCGAACAGTGAAATTGAGATTGGGGAATGTTTAATAAAAACAAAAAAAATGAATCATTTTGAACCCACTCTTGGGTACAGATGGCTTTTTGGCGGTAAGGTTATAGTTTACGGAGCCGATGGTGAGGTTTCCAAGGAATTAATTAATCTTTCAGAAGACGCGGATCTTTTAATATTGGAGAGTTCTTACCCAAAAGATAAGCCGAGTCACGGACATCTAACGACTTTTGAAGCCGGTGAAATTGCCCGGAAAGCGGGAGCGAAAAAATTATTAATCTCACATTTTTATCCCGGGGTTGCGGGTATGAGCGATGAAAAAGTAGAGGCTGAAGTAAGTGATTCCGGGTATCAGGGAGAAATTATTTTAGCCAGAGATTTAATGACTCTCAGGATATAGTATATACTAAAAAGTAAAAATCAAATATCAAAATGTAAAATTACAAATCAAAATTAAAAAATCAATTTAAAAAATTAAGAAATAGCAGATTATACCAATAGCGCAAGGATTTTTGCGGTTATGGGATGGGTAAATTTTACATTTTTCTTTGTCATTTTGCTTTTTAATTTTTAATATTTAAATTCCCAGATAAAACAAAAGAAATCGTATTTTGGTAAAATAAGAAAGGTTAACTGATAGTGTTGCAGAGGATTTAGGATTGTTTGTTCAGTGCTTTGATGTATTGAAGGCGGTCATATAGTTCAGGGTTGTCGCTTTCTTTCTTGCTTAATTTTCCTCTGAAATCTCCGATATTTTTGTAATTATGTTCATTCATCCAATTTTCAATTTCATCTAAAATATCTTTAATATACTCGAGTCCGTTTCTATATAGTGTCGAGCATATCTCTACCGCTTTTGCTCCTGCCAGAAGCTGTTTTATAACATCGCTTCCCGTGTGTATCCCAGTGGTCGCTGCAAAATCGCAAGGAACACGTCCGGATAAAAGAGCTATCCATCGGAGGGAAGTGCTCATTTCGTTTGAGGAACTTAATGGATTTCCTTCCACCAATTTAATGTTTTTAGTGTCTATATCGATTTGGTAGAAACGGTTAAATAAAACCAACCCAGCTATTCCTTTATTGGAAATTTTATCAGCCATTTTTGCTATCGAAGTAAAATAAGCTCCAATCTTAACCGCTATAGGTAGATTGATTTCTTCTACTACCTCTTCGATTATATCTATATAAATCTGTTCTATTTCTTCACTGTTTCGTTCTAAGTTGCTGGGGAGTAGGGAAATATTAAGTTCGAGCGCGTCGGCTCCCGATAGTTCGATTTGTTTAGCATAATCTATCCACCATTTGGGGGAGATACAGTTGAGGCTTGCTATTATTGGAATCGAAGTTTCCTTCTTTGCTTTAGAGATTAATTCGAGGTACATGTCCGGACCGTTAGCCATACTCATTCCCCTGACATACTCAAAAGCTTCCGTATGATTGGTTAGCCAGATGTTATTTATCAATTCTTTTGTTTCTGTTTCTATCTGTTCT
>CAYWUC010000036.1:0-2174 GCA_964461395.1 uncultured bacterium | reverse complement strand
AATTGAATATTTTAATCAAAGCGCTCAAAAGAAATGATCTTGAAAATGTTTACTTAGCGCCAAAAATAAGAGAGCTATGCACGGAAAATGAATAAATTCGGACTTGTCCTGGGTGGAGGCGCAGGAAGAGGTGTTGCGCACCTTGGCGTTATAAAATGCCTTGAAGAAGAAAATTTAAAGCCCAATTTAATATTCGGAACATCGATAGGATCTCTGGTAGGAGCTCTATACGCGTTAGATTATGATTTTCCCCAACTGGTAGAAAAATCCCGGGAAGTCGTTAACTCCGAAGAATTTAAGCAATTAGGTTTTGAATTTTTCAAGGATCATAAAGACGCTTTCCCCTTAAAAAAATTAAGCTGTTACTTAAGAGAAAGACTTACTTTCGCAAAAATGGCAGTAAACCCTTATATAACAGAAAGAGAATCTTTAAAAAAAGTAGTAGACAAATTTTTTCCCGATATAAACATCGAGGATTTAAAAATAAAATTCGGATGCACTACTCTCGACCTTGTTTCCGGAAAAGAGATATATATAAATAAAGGTCCCTTAAGAAACGCGATTATAAAATCCATTTCAATAGCGGGCATCTTTCCCGCTTACGAAGAAGGAAATAAAGTTATGGTGGATGCGGGACCAACCGCGAAAGTACCGGTGGACGGGTGTAAATATCTCGGAGCAAAAAATATCATAGCAGTCGATGTAGGGTCTAAGCTCGGGAAATTTGAGGAAATCGGTTCTGCTATTTCCACGAATCTTCGAGCAGATGAAATCGCGAAATTTCGCTTTAACAGAGAACAAGCAAAAAGAGCCGATGTATTAATAGAACCAAAAGTCGAATCGATACATTGGGCTGATTTTACTAAGTTTGATCTTGGCATCAAACTAGGTTACCAAGCCACAAAGGAAAAACTTCCCGAAATACGAAAACTCCTTAGACCTTCAATATTTTCTATATTTAAAAACCCTTTTTCCAGTTAATTCCCATTTCATAAATATTTTTTTGACTTAGGACATTGGACTTTGGACCCACTTATAACTTTGCATTTTTATCTTTGATATTTAATGTATTATTAGACGGAATTATAGATAACTCTAAGTTCAGCGAGAGAGAACCCTCACTGAACTTAGAATCTTTTTAGTATAAAGAAAAAACAGACTTATCTTGTTGCTCGACGTAAAAAGGCACAAAGAAACAAGAATTTACATTTAAATCCGCGGAGTTATTTTTACAAAGGCTTAAAAGTCTATAAAAAGATTTATTTCCTCCGCGAAGAGTATCGGGAACCTTTATCAATAGATGAATATTGTAAGAGTAATCATATACTAGATCGCCTTCCAGCAACAATCCATCGATATCGATTGTAAAAGATTTCCCTAAACTCCCCTTTAACTGAAATGGGGCACTAATTTTATTTTTGGCATTATCAATCCTTAACATGATAAACCTCCTCTAAGACAAGAAAATCAGAAAAACCGAATATAATCTGGGGAACCACCTTAAACCACTGACCTGCTAAATTATTAAAGAGCTACTAAACAAATATGCAAGAAACATTCCAGAATTTAAGGTATTGATATGCAATATCTTAATAAAAAAAAATCTTTGCAAAACAAGAAAAATGTTCGCACATCGCAATAAATATTATTAGGTACCGGGGACCAGGGCAGAAATCGCTCACAGCTGACAGCTCACAGCAATTAGGTGTTAGGTTTTAGGTGTTAGTTAAAAACAAAAATATTCGTGCTATTCGTGTAATTTGTTGTTTCTCTTTGTTGTTTTTGTGGGGATGGAGGACGGGATTCTGACTTCTGACTCCCGGGTTCTTAATTCTGATTTGAAATCTTGTGGTTTATCCACTTGAATTTATATGAATTCCGTATATAATTACAGAATGAAAGTAACCTTGATAGATGCGGATACGTTAAAAAAATGCATAACTGCTGCAAGAACATCCCATGGTTCCGAATCGGACAATATGGGACCGAAGGATAAAAAACTAATCCGAAGCCTAATAGAATGGAAACATACATCGATTTTCGAACATTGCAATTATACTTTCAAAATAGAAGGGGTCTCCCGAGCTCTTCTCCAGGAACTTGTACGCCACAGGATGGCAAGTTACACAGTACGCTCTACAAGATATACCCTAAAGGATCTGACCAAAGATAAG
>CAYWUC010000035.1:0-4786 GCA_964461395.1 uncultured bacterium | reverse complement strand
CCTTTGAAGAAAGCGGGTAAAAATTACGTATCCAATTGCCCGTTCCATAAAGACGATACTCCCTCTTTTTACGTTTCTCCGGATTTAAACATCTTCCATTGCTTTGGCTGCGGAAAAAGTGGAGATGTAATTACTTTTATCATGGAATTTGAAAAAGTTCCTTTCACTGAAGCATTGCGCATTTTAGCCGAAAAAGCCGGCATAGAAATCGGACAATATAAAGGTGAAAACGAAATACTATACTCAATACACAACTTCGCGGCGGATTTTTACAATAAAGAACTTTTAAAGTCCGGGAAAGTACTCGATTATCTAAAGAGAAGAGGATTCGAAAAAAAATCAATCGAGAAATTCCAATTGGGTTTTGCGCCTTATGGCAGTAATTTTATAGCAAAGGCAAAAAAAGAATTTAAAATAGAAGATTTGATTAAAAGCGGACTCGTAAAAGCAAGAAATGGAAGCATAAAAGACACTTTTTTCCTGCGATTGTTATTTCCGCTGTTCTCTTCCTCTGGAAAAATCATAGGTTTCGGAGGTAGAAGGTTGAGTAAAAAAGGCCCTAAATATCTCAACTCTCCGGACACTCCAATTCATAAGAAAGGAAAAAATCTTTACAGTTTATGGCATGTAAAAGAAGAAATAAGAAAAACGGAAACAATCATACTCGTAGAAGGATATTTCGATTTCCTTTCACTTTATAAGGCAGGGATAAAAAACGCAGTTGCCTGTCTCGGTACATCTCTCACATCAGATCAGGCTGAATTAATTTCACGATATGCCAAAGAAGTAATTCTTTTCTTCGATGAAGATACAGCCGGCAAAATTGCCACACTACGTTCTTTAGGTATGTTACTCGAAGAAGGAATAGATGTTAAAATAAGACAGGGTGGAAAAGGTAAAGACCCGGATGAAATAATAGCCAAAGAAGGAAAAGAAGCTTTTGAAAAATTAATAGAACAATCAAAAGATTTCATGGATTGGATGCTGGATAGAATAAAAAACAAATACAACCTTCAAACTCCACTGGATCTTTCAAAAGCCGTAGAAGAAATTAATTCAATTCTAGAACCAATAAGAGACAATACAAAAAAAGAAATTTATAAAGATTTTATCGCAAAAAAACTTACTATAAGAAGAGAATTACTGGACAAAACAAAAACGAAACAGTCTAGTATTATTACACCCAAAAAAATTAATATCGACAACAGAGAAGAACATGAATTATATCTTATATACGCGATACTTGAAAATCCGGACAAAAGAGATTTTGTTTTTTCCGTTTTAAAAGAAAGCCATATAAAAAACCCTCATCTTAAAAAATATTTCAGAATGATCAAAGAAGGAGCAGACTTAAAAACTAAGGATGTCATAGCTTCTCTACCGCCTTCTTCTGTGGACTATTTGATAAAAAAAAGTGAAGTACCCGTAAAATCAGCTATTAACTCTACAATAATAATCTTATTAGATGAAATAACAAAAGAAAAGCAGACAGAATACCAAAAATTCAAGAAACAGGAAGAAAGTTCCGATCTGGCTATGTCTTTGTTTAGAGAAATAAGAGACCTTGGCGAAAAAATGGAAAAATTCAAAAAGGAAATATCTTTTGGAAAATAAGAACCTCCTCTGGGAAGAAGTTTTAAATTCCATGGACAAAGACGGAAACGTTTTCCTCGATGAGTTAAAAGAAAAACTCGATATAACCGAAGATAAACTAAACGAAATTTTAGTCGAAATAGGAACCGAAGGAGAAAACGAAACCCAGGAAATAGACGAAAAATACCACGATTACAACATCAATTCCGGACAAATATCCGCTGCAGCCGTCGACCAGCCTATGAAACTATATTTAAGGGACATAGATGGAACTTCATTGCTCTCAAAAGAAGAAGAATTTGAAATTGGCAAAAAATTAGAGAAAGGCCGGGTTATGATCTCGAGATACTTATTCAGATTTGTTCCGGTAATAGATAGTTTTTTATCATATAAAAAAGAGATCCAACAATCAACATTCTTAATCAAACAATTTTTATATTTGGATACTCATAAATGGAGAAAAAATTACACCGGAAAAAGGGAAAAAATAAATCTGTTTAAATCGATGAACCGTATCGGAAAATGGAAATCAAAACTAATAAAATATAAGAACGCTTACCTGAAAGAAGGAAAAAGAATTTATAAATTTAAATATAAAAGATATGAAAAAAATATAATTAAAACCATACTAAATCTACGCATACAGACTCCTTATATAAAAGACCTCATACATTTACAAAATGAAATATATAATGAATTCAACAAAAAAATAGTCAATGTAAGAAAACTCAAAAAAGAATTTAAACACGCCAACACTTACAAAACAAAGAGGATAATTAAAAAGGAACTAAAAAACGCGATTAAAGAAGTAAAAAATTATCAGCTCGAAATTCATTCGGATTGGAAAGAAATAAACTACTTACGGAAAAATATTAGAAAGTGGGAAAGATTTTTTTGTCAGGCAAAAAAAGAGATGGTTGAGGGAAATATTAGATTGGTTTTTTCGATCGCAAAAAAATACAACAGACGTGGGATCAGTTTAATGGATATAGTCCAGGAAGGCAACACCGGGCTAATAAAAGCTGTAGAAAAATTCGACCATAGAAAAGGTTATAAATTTTCCACATACGGTATCTGGTGGATAAAACAAGCTATAATAAAAACTCTCGCGGAACAATCTGACTCCTTTGCTATTCCTACACATACCATAACTTTAATTAATAAAATTACACGTTCAAAACGAGAACTCCTACAAAAAATGGGCATAAAACCCACACTGGAAGAAATTGCCAGTGATATAGGAATTTCAAAGGAACGAATCTGTTTTGCTCAAAAATTGGGTGACTCGACCAAATCATTAGACGAATCTGTTTCCGGAGACGGAGACTTACTCCTTGGAGATATAATAGCCAAAGACAAATCTCCCTCTCCGGAAAAACAAGCACTGCTAACATTACTATGTGAAAACCTGGGGCAAATTCTGGAAAGCGCTCTATCTCCCAGAGAAAAAAAGGTGTTGGAACTTCGCTACGGACTTTTGGACGGTGAGACTAAAACTCTTGAAGAAATAGGATTAATGTTCAAAGTAACAAGGGAAAGAATAAGACAAATCGAAGAAAACGCTCTGAACAAACTGCGAAAAAGCCCGGCCCGAAGAAGGCTAAAATCTTTTTATTCTATGTGGAAATACGAATCATAAATCAACCGCACAAAACACAACACCACCCAGCTATTAGCTGTTAGCCTTTTGCTCTTTGCTCACTACACACATCCCTAAATTTTTTACATGTAAAACCTCTAGAAATTATAAGGTTTTTCAATATTACCTACATGTTCTACATGTGTAATTATTTTTTGTTTTGCTAATAGCTAAAAGCCAACCGCTAACAGCTCCGTTTAACAACAAATAGCACGAATGATTTTAAAATATTTATCTAAACTGGTATCTGGGACCTGGTATACGGTACCTAAAATCAGGTAATACCAGCCGCCAAAATAGAGCTAAGTTCCTTTAAATTGAAATCGGATTGAGAAAAAGTTAACCGTACTTTCTTTTTCCCCTTATTTTTACTGGAATAAAAAGCTGAACCCGGAACTATTGCCACATTTTTATTTTTAAGTAAATACTTATAAAAACCCCAATCATTACCATCCCAAACATCCTCGAAATTTACAAAAATATAATGTCCGCCATCGGGCGTATAAAAAGTAAACCCTGCTTTTTCAAGCACTCTACACAAAAAATCTCTTTTTTCCGTATATTTTTCTCTGACATTTTTAAGGAAATTCGATTGTATATCAAAATTTTCACAAGCCCATTGAAAAGGAACAGGAGCAGAAATAGAATTATAGTAATGAACTTTTCTTATTTCTTTCATAATTGGAGCTCTCGCTGCAATATAACCCAATCTCCATCCCCGCACAGAAAAAATAGCAGAAAGACTACCAATAACAATTGTACGATCAACAAGTTCTTCTATTTTTAAAGGCGAAAAATATTCGCTTTCATATAAAATGTGCTTGCAGGTTTCATCTAAGACCAAATAACCTTCCCTTTCAAGTACTGTTTCCCCTACTGCTTTAATTTCCTCGGAATTAAAAACTTTACCGGTCGGGTTATGCGGATTATTTAAAACAAAAACTTTAAAAGTAGGCAATTTCTTAAAATCAGTAAAATGAAAAGAATAATCCGGCTCAGCCAGAGATAAAAAAATCGGCTTACCGCGGCTCAACTCAGTAATAGGCAAATAATTTTCGAAGAATGGTTCGGGTATAACAACACCATTCTCCCCTTCCACAAGGCTCAACATAGAAGAAACAAAAGCCTCGATAGCCCCTGAAGTTATAGTGATTTCTTCTTCCGGATCAAAAGTAACGCCAGTTTCTCTGGCAATCATCTCTGAAATCACCTTTCTTAAAGTGAGCCGACCTTCACCTGGCAGATAACCGTTGAATCCACCTTCTATCGCTTCTTTCGCGTTTTCTATGATGGATTTAGGAGTAAAAAGCTCGATAGGATTTTCCGCGAAATTAATCGCGTTACTTTCTTCCGCGGCTTTCATAACTTTTGATATAATGGATTCTTCGATTTTTTCCAAAATAGAATTCATAGTTGTATTATAATTAGAATATAAAATATGTCAATGCGCGGCAAAGCCGCTAAATTCAAAAAAAGAGAAATAATAAATTAGACAAATTACATAAAAATTTTTTTAGTTTTTTGGATTTAAAGGAAAGGGGTAATTTTGCATTT
>CAYWUC010000034.1:0-9036 GCA_964461395.1 uncultured bacterium | reverse complement strand
GGCAGAATATATTTTTTTGTGAGTTCGATGGTCCCAGAAGCAGTAGAAATATTATGGTAACAATCGCGAAAGCGGGATAGAATGAGAATATGGTCGTTACATCCGGAGTATTTGGATGGAAAGGGACTTGTTGCACTCTGGCGAGAGGCTCTTTTAGCTAAAAGTGTTCTTGAAGGGAAAACAAATGGCTATAGGAACCATCCTCAGCTTAAGCGATTTAAGAAACACAATAGACCGCTCGATTGTATGAGTAATTATTTGATGGCAGTTTATGAAGAATCACTCAAAAGAGGCTATAAATTTGACAGAAGTAAAATCGGAAAGGAATTTACCGCGACTAAATTAACCGTGACAGACGGGCAATTATATTATGAAAGGACTCATTTACTTGGGAAACTAAAAATTCGAGACATACAAAGATACAAAAAATTGATTAAAGAAAAAAATTTTGAATCTCATCCTCTATTTAAGGTTATACAAGGTGACATAGAGGAATGGGAAGTAATCAGAACTTGATTTATTTCCTTTTTTAAATAAAATAGTTATTAAGATGTGTATTGAATTAATTGGGCGAATAAAACTAAAAATAAAACTAAACATACTCATTTTTGTTTTTTCTTGTTTTATTTCTGTCACGATTTCCGGTAAAGTCAGATTACCGAAACTGATAAGCGATAGAATGGTGTTGCAAAGGGACACTGAAGTTAAAATCTGGGGTTGGGCTGAGCCCGGTGAGAAGGTCACACTCGTATTTAAAGGTGAAGAATACAGTACTACGACTAAAACAGACAGCACCTGGGTAGTTAATCTCGTACCAATGAATGCCGGCGGACCTTTTGATATGAAAATTAAGGGAAATAATAATATAATTGTAAAAGATATTCTTATAGGCGATGTGTGGATATGTTCCGGTCAATCAAATATGGAAATATCTATGAAAAGAGTTAGTCCTCTTTATGAATCTGAAATTTCAAACTCAGAAAATCAGTATATAAGATATTTTACAGTGCTGAAGACATATAATTTTAATACACCTCAAAAAGATTTAGGAAGCGGTAATTGGCAGAAAACAAATCCCGAAAATATACTTGGTTTTTCCGCGGTGGCATATTTCTTTGCAAAGGAGTTATACGAGAAATATCATATTCCAATTGGTTTGATAAATGCGAGTCTTGGAGGTTCTCCCGCTGAAGCCTGGATAAGCGAAGAATCTTTAAAAGCTTTTCCGGAATTTTACAAAGAAGCGCAAAAATTTAAAGATAGTATTTTGATTGCTGAGATTAAAAATAAGGATAGAGAAAGAATAGAGGGATGGTATAACCAGTTGAGAGAAAAGGATAAAGGTTATAAGAATCCCGGAAAAATCTGGTATAATCCTGATTTAGATGTATCCGATTGGGGGACGATGGAAATTCCGGGTTACTGGGCAAACACTGAGCTTGGTTCTGTTAATGGAGTTGTCTGGTTTAGAAAGGAAGTAAATTTACCAGAGTCTATGGCTGGTAAGCAAGCAAGGCTTCTCCTCGGAAGAATAGTAGATGCCGATTCTGCTTTTATCAATGGGGTTTTTGTGGGCGCTACGGGATATCAGTATCCGCCCAGAAGATACGATGTTCCCGCAGGGGTTTTGAAGAGAGGTAAGAACACAATAGTGGTAAGGGTTATAAGTAATATTGGTAAAGCCGGTTTTGTTTCGGATAAACCATATGAGTTAGTTGTTGGAGAAGAAAAAATCAATTTAAAAGGTGATTGGAAATATAAACTTGGAGCGAAAATTCCACCTCTGGAAAGTCAAACTTTTATAAGATGGAAACCATTAGGTTTGTATAACGCGATGATTTCTCCTCTTCTGAACTATCGAATTAAAGGAGTAATATGGTATCAGGGAGAGTCTAATGCCGATGAACCGATTAAATATAGAAAAATATTTACGGCTCTTATAAAGGATTGGAGAGAAAATTGGAATCAGAGCGGTTTCCCTTTCTTGTTTGTTCAGCTTCCTAATTTTATGGAAGCAAAGGACGAGCCTCTTGAAAGTAACTGGGCTCTTTTGCGAGAAGCTCAACTTAAGACGCTTTCTGTTCCGAATACAGGTATGGCGGTTGCTATCGATATAGGTGAGTGGAATGATATTCATCCGTTAAACAAAAAAGATGTTGGAAAAAGATTAGCGTTGGCAGCTCAAAAGGTAGCATACGGTGAGGAAGATGTAGTTTTTTCCGGACCTATTTATGAATCTATGCAGGTTACAGGAAACAAAATAATTATTACATTTAAAAATACAGGTAGTGGATTAGTTGCCAAGGGGGATGAAGAACTGAAGGGATTCGCGATTTGCGGTTCTGGTGATAAATTCATCTGGGCAAACGCAAAGATAGAAGATAATAAAGTGATTGTTTGGAATGATAATATTTGTAATCCAGTTGCTGTAAGATACGCGTGGGCTGATAATCCTACCGATGCGAATTTATATAATAAGGAAGGATTACCAGCATCACCTTTTAGAACAGATAGTGAGTAATGTTTACAGAAAAAAATTGTACGAGGCTAAAAACCCCGTACAATTTTTTTTATTCTTTTTATTTTGAACTTTAGCTTTGCCGTTTTATCTTTGATTAGTCTCAATTTTAAATTTGATCAGTCTAATTTTTATGTTCTTATAAGTATTCATGTCTTTTGTGAGGTTTATTTTAGCTCTATTTACTCGATCTTTTAATTCTTCTGTGTTTTTTGAGATAAACTGGATTTCACTTCTTGCTTTTGGATTCAACTGAGGCATTTTTGTTACATTTTGTAAAAATTGATAATCATTGTCTAATTTCTGCTGCCATTCATATATAAGCTGCGGTTTTATATTTTTTATTAAATTTTCAATCTCTGTTGTTTGTCGATTTATAACTTTTGATTGTTGTTTTGCGCTTAAGGAACTTTGTTTTCTTATAAGTCCTTCCAATTCTATTGTGAGCATAGAAAGTCGTTTCGTTTTTGCGCTCAATTCCATTAATTTTGGTTCTTTTCTGTTAAGATCGAGCATTATAGTTTTATGGGAGATTTTAATCTCTTTTAGTCTCTTGTCTATTAAACCCTGTTTTTCTTCTATACTATCGTATTTTTCTTTTAACAAATTGATTCTATTTTCATATTCATCAGTTAAATTTAATCTTCTGGCTAGAATTCTTCCCTGCGCTATAAGTCTCGATGCCTGCATGGTTCTTCCTTTACTTAAAGCATTTTCTATCTTTCTGAGTAGAAAGTTTAGATGATCTTTTTTCCATTCATACCATTTCTTTAATTCCTGTAGTTTAAATCTTTTTACTTCTATCTGCATATTTCGTCTTATTTTTGCCATGCGTTCTTTTTCTAAAACAATTTCTTTACCTGTTTGTTTGTCTTTAGTGTTTACCTTCCCATCTACCACTTTAACCAAAGACTCGTCGCCAAAATAGGAAACTTCAAATTCTGTTCCCATTACTCCCGATACGGATAACGGGCTATTAACTTCGAAAGATTCTCCCTTGACGAGTTTTTTTATTTTAGCCCATACTCGCCCGATAGAAATATAAACAGATCTTTTTTCTGTTCCTGAAGTAGCTATCTTTGAGTTTTCATCGATGTAGAGAGTGCTGCTATCGGAATATAGTATCTCCGCTTGAGAACTGTCATTTGATATTATTGTATCGTCGTCCAGTATTTCCATACCCATAGTTGGAATAATTGTACTATCGGCTCTTTTGATTACTACATCGTTTGTATAAAAGTTTAAAGTTGCACCTAAAATTAATAATAACATAACCTCTCCCTTTTTTATTTTAGATATAATTAATAATAATTAGTTCCTTGATAATTTTTTACCATAAAGATAAATCGGAGGTTACCGCGTATATGCCGGTGGATTCACTCTTGCCTTTAAGCTGAAGTTTACCTACGAAATGTAATTTGTAGGTTCCCTGAAGCTGATTTTTCGTAGATTCGGATATCAATATTTTTGTCTTATATTCTTTATTCAGTGGTTCGATTCGGGCGGATGTGTTTACCGGATCACCAATAGCTGTGTATTCAATTCTGTTTGTAGAACCGACATTGCCAATAACCGATTCTCCCGAACTTATACCAATTCCGATTTCAAGGGGTGTTTTTCCTCGCATGAACTCTTTTTGATTAAGGTAATGAATGCGGTTTTGCATTTCTATGGCGCAGGAAACAGCTCTATCTGCGTGTCCCGGATGGTGTATTGGTGCTCCAAAAAGTGCCATTATACCGTCACCCAGGTACTTGTCTACCATACCACCGAATTGAAAAATTGTATTAGACATTTCTTCAAAGAAAGCGTTTAAAATTTTTACAATGTTTTCAGGATTTTCTTTTTCTGCTCTTGGGGTAAAATTTCTTATATCACAAAATAGGACGCTTATCTCCTGACGTTTTCCTTCGAGACTTAAATGGGGAGAGTCCATTATCTGATTTACAACTTCCTCCGAAACATATCTGGAAAAAAGATCTTTAATCCATTTCTTTTCTTCTTCTCCGAAATATATTCGTGAGGTTAGTCCTGCTAAAAACGCAAATATAATGCCTATTACCGGTCTGGACATTTCATAGGATACAAAATAACTCATGTACATTAATATCGTAAATAATAGATAAACTATGATGATTGTAAAAGTGATTATTGGTGAAATATAGGGTGCCGTTTTATTTGCCAGTAATAATGTAAGGAAAATCATAAAAACGGATATTACTATTACTATATATTTGGGAGGTTTGGTTATAGGTTTAGAAAAGAGCAAATTATGTATTATATTCGCGTGACATTCGACTCCGGGCAATTTGGCTCCGAAAGGAGTTTGCGAATAATCATAAAGTTCCGGAAGTGAGGACCCGAATAAAACTATTTTTTTTGTAAATAAAGTATCGGGGATGTTTTCTTTTACTACATCTACGAAAGATACATATCTGAATGTTTTCGCGTCGCCCTGATATTTTATTCTTAAAAAAAAGTTGTCTTCTAAAGGGATTTTTCTGTTCAGGATTTCCAATTTTCCGTTATTATAGTCCCAATTTTTCACCGCTCTTGTTGCGATAGCAAGGGAAAAAGAAGGCAATGTTTTTCCTCTGTAATTAAAAAATAATGGGTCTTTTCTTCTTACTCCGTCGGGGTCAAAAATATCATTAACCAGACCTATTTTGGCGCCGGCTTTTAAATATTCGGGAATAGGGATTGTTATTCCATCAAACGTTAATTCGGGGTTTGAGGGGGGGAGAATTTTGGGGAGGAAGTATTTGCTTAAATCACTCGAGGGTTTGTTGGTACTGTCCGGATTAAGATAAGAAGCAAGCACAACATTCCCGGCTTTTTTTATCGAAGAAGCTATATAGGAATCAAAAGAAAGTGAAGAAAGAGATACTCTGATCTTTTCTTTTATTTCAGAAGAATCTTCGGGAGGGAATATTGTTTTTAGATTACTTGTTAATTTTTCTAGATAAACTTTTTTAGCAAAATCGTTCAGGGAATCCGGCGCGGAGAATATCATATCGAGACCTATAACATATGGTCTCTGTTTTGATACGACATTAATAGCTTTTCCAAAGTAGTACCTGGGCCAATTATGATATCTTCCTAGCTCTTTTACACTTTTCGCGTCTATATCTATGATGTTGATTTCTTTTCTTTCTTGCGTAAGGTCTATTTCGAAGAATTCTCTCTTATCGTAAAGGAATCTCTCGAGAGGCATATAGATTTCGGGTCTAAATTCCATTAATACAAATAATAAAATTATAATAGCTGACCCGAAAAATATTAAAGTAGCATTCTTCTTCATAATAAGATAATTACAAATAAGGGTTAATAAAGTCAAGGGTATTTATACAATACTTCCAATCCTATTGGTTAAAAAAACCTTGTGAGACAAAATCGCTAATAATGTAAAAATTAAATATCAAAATGTAAAAATTTAATGAAGAAGTCAGAAGCCAGGAGTCCAAGAACAAGTTAAATGATCAAATCGTTAAATGGTTAAATCGGCATCCCTGCACCCTTTTTGTTTTTTCCTATTTGACAATTTTTTAATTTAACTATTTAACACCGAATCGAAGAATCTGTGAATCTTGACATATGATTAGAGTTTTATAACATTGTCTTGAGTATATGTTTAAGGGAAAATATTTTCAAATAGAAAAGGAGGGGAGATGGATGAAATAAAAATCATGCCATGTCTTGATATGAAAAATGGTCGAGTTGTAAAAGGTGTTCATTTTGTAGATCTTAAAGAAGCGGGTGACCCGGTTGAGAATGCTGCCTTTTATCAGAAGGAAGGCGCGGATGAGCTTGCTATGCTGGATATTGCGGCAACTCTTGAAAATAGGAAAACCAGGCTTGAATGGGTAAAAAATGTCTCTTCGGTTATCGATATTCCTCTTACAGTAGGCGGCGGAATTTCTACTACAGAAGATATCGAATTGGTTCTTTCCGCCGGTGCGGATAAAGTATCCATGAACAGTGCCGCAGTTAAAAATCCTGATTTAATTAATGATGCAGTTAAGGCTTTCGGTTCTGAAAAGATTGTGGTTGCAATCGATGGGAAAAGAAACAAAGAAATGCCTTCAGGATTCGAGGTTGTAGTCTCGGGTGGTACAAAGCCCGTAGGAAAAGACGCGGTAAAGTGGGCAAAAGAGTGTGAAGAATTGGGAGCAGGTGTAATTCTTCCCACGAGCATGGATGGGGATGGAACAAAAAAAGGTTACGATATAGAATTTACAAGAGCGATTTCGGATGCGTTTAGCTTACCCGTAATCGCTTCGGGTGGTGCGGGAACACTAGAGCATTTTTACGAAGGGGTAGTCGAAGGAGGAGCGAATATTTTGCTTGCTGCTTCTGTTTTTCATTTTCGTATTTTAAGTATTAAGGAAGTTAAGGAATACTTGAAAGAAAAAGGATTGAAGGTGAGACTATAACTGAATGCAAAAATTAAATATTAAAATGGAAAAATACAAGGCAAATTTTAAAAATCTAAAACTCGACATTCTCCGAATAGAGATTGAAGAACAAAGCTCAAAAAGAGTACAAAGATTTTTGTGTTTTTAAATTTTGGGGAGAGGAAAAATTTTCCATTTTTATTTGGCATTTTGCTTTTTAAATTTTGATATTTCATTTAGCAGAAAAAGACTATAGGTTTAAATGATATATTTTTTGCAAAAAAAACAAAAAATTGATTAATAATATAATCTGATGGATATTGTTTCCTTTAACGTAAATGGTCTGAGGGCGATTTTAAAAAAAGGTTTTGTTGAATGGTTTAAAAATCAAAAACCCGATGTACTTTGCCTGCAGGAAATAAAAGCGGATAAAAGCCAGATAGAACCTTGTGAATTTCTTAGTCTCGAGGGATATGATTATTATTGGAATTCCGCAGAGAAGAAGGGGTATAGTGGGGTTTTGGTTTTATCGAACAAAAAGTGTGATGATGTTGGCTTTGGAATTGGAATAGACCGGTTTGATAATGAGGGTAGGCTCATTAGATTAAAATACTTGGATTTTACCCTGTTTAATGTTTATTTCCCTAACGGAAAAAGCAGCGATGAACGTCTCAGATTCAAACTCGATTATTATAACGCGTTCTTGGAATTATGTGAGGAACTTAGAAGAGGTGGGGAGGAACTTGTAATTACAGGAGATTTTAATACAGCTCATAGAGCTATAGACCTGGCTAATCCAAAAGCAAATGAAAAATATTCAGGATTTCTGCCTGTTGAACGAAAGTGGATGGATAAGTTATTGGAGAGAGGGTATGTTGATACATTCAGGCATTTTTATCCTAAAAAACCTGAAATGTACACATGGTGGACCTACAGATTTAACGCGAGAAAGAAAAATGTGGGTTGGCGGATAGACTATTTTCTTGTGACTGAGGGTTTAATAAATAGGGTGGAGGAGTCTTCTATACTTTCTGATGTATACGGTTCTGACCATGCTCCGATTCTCCTCGGAATAAAATAAATTATTTAAGTGAGCTAAAATTAATTTTATATTAATTTATAACGAAGATTTATTAGATTTCGTATTCCGTTCCCGGTGTTTCAGGCATGTCTACTTTATATCCTTTTCCCTGTAGTGTTGCCCCGAGAGGTTCCATCTGATCTTCTTCTCCGTGTACCAGAAAGATTTGTTCGGGAGAAAGTTTTTCCGCGAAAGAGATAAGGTCGTTTCTGTCTGCGTGGGCGCTAAATTCATTAAGTACAACAACTTCGGCTTTTCTCTGGTAAGGCTGTCCGAAAATATTCACTTCTTCTTGTTTCTCTACAAGTTTTCTACCCAATGTGTTCTTTGCCTGGTATCCGACTATTAGAATTATAGTTCTCTCATCCTCGATATTATTTTTTAAATGGTGCAGTATTCTTCCGTGTTCGCACATCCCCGAGGCAGAGATAATAATCATAGGTCCTTCTTTTGTATTTAGAGCTTTTGAATCTTGCACATCCGTTATATAATTTATTTGACCGTAATTAAAAATATGATTTTCCTGGAGCATTATATATGCTTCTTTATCAAAATATTCAGGATGTTTCATAAAGACGCTTGTTAGTTCGACTGTAAGAGGTGAATCGACGTAAATGGGTATTTCAGGTATTTTTCCGTTTATGATAAGTGAGTTAATCGCGTATATTACTTCCTGGGCTCTTTCTAACGCGAAAGAAGGAATTATAACTTTTCCTTTTCTGTTTATGGCTTTATTTAAGATTTTTTCGAGATCGTTTTTTGCGTTTTCAATGTTTTTATGTAATCTATTTCCGTAGGTGCTCTCCATAATAAGTATATCGACTTTTCCGGGTATTTTCGGGTCTCTGATAATCGGAAGGTTGCTTCTTCCGAGGTCACCGGTAAAAAGCATTCTTTTGTTTTCTACTTCCATCAAAATTTCAGATGAACCAAGTATATGTCCGGCGTCTAAAAACTCGAATTTGATACCTCTTTCGTGTTTGTTTTCATAAATCTTTGGTTTGAAAAGGTTGAGCGCATGTTTTGCGTCTTCCGATGTGTAT
>CAYWUC010000033.1:0-2486 GCA_964461395.1 uncultured bacterium | reverse complement strand
ACTATGGAATGGAAATTAGTAAAGGAACCGGAAGAAATCTTTCCGATTCCGCAAAGTTTTCTAAGAACTGTTAAAACTTATCCTGAAAATATAGCCTTGCAAATTTTAACATCCAACGGCGGAATTAAGAAATGGACTTACAAAGAACTTGCAGAGATGGTAATTTCTTTAGCCAACGAAATAAAATCAAGAGGGATTGAAAAAGGTGATAGGGTTGCTATTTACGGACAATATAATCCGGAATGGATTATTGCTTACTTAGCTATACAATTAGCAGGAGCCATAGGTGTTCCACTCGATAACAGACTTTCTTACAGAGAAGTCAATCATTTCCTCAATAATTCTGAAGCAAAATTGCTTTTTGCTTCAGAAGAATTGCTCAGCCAGGATATTAACATAAGCACCCCTTTAAAAATGCCGGAGGTGACCTCGAAAATAGATGATTTTACATTACCTGAGTTATCTCTCGATGATAAGGCTTTAATTCTCTATACCTCAGGCACAACAGGTTCTCCTAAAGGAGTAGTACTCACACATAGGAACCTTTCAAGCAATGTTGAAATGATGTGTGAGGCAATCGATTTTAACTCAACCGATATATTTTATTCACTTCTTCCTTTAAACCATGTTTTCTCCCAAACCGTTAATATTTTGGCTCCGTTCTTCATTGGAGCCACAACGACCCTTGCCCGTTCTCTAAAATCAAAAGAAATAAAGGAAGACTGTATAAAAACACAGCCCACTATATTCCCTGTTGTACCTCTGATTCTTGAAAAATTTATAAAAGGAATAGAAAAAGAAATAGGTAAACTTCCAACTGCTAAAAAAGTTCTTTTCGGAACTTTAAACGGTGTCGGGACACTTCTTCATAAAGTGAAAAAAGGAAGCGGTTCTTTCCTTTATTCCACTATAAGAAAACAGGTAGGATTGGACAATTTAAAACTTCTGGTTCCCGGAAGCGCCGCACTCCCTGCATGGGTCTCCAAGAAATTTGAAAAATGGGGTTTTCCAATAATTCAGGGATATGGATTGACAGAAACTTCCCCGGTGATCTCCGTGAATCCACCATATGCTCCGAAAAACGAATCCATAGGATTGCCTCTGCCGGGTTTGGACGTTAAAATACTTAATCCCGGAGAAAAGGAAATCGGTGAAATTGCGGTAAAAGGAGATTCGGTTTTCAAAGGTTTCTGGAAAAACGAGGAAGCTACAGCTGAAGTTTTTGAAGGAGAATGGTTTAAAACGGGAGATATGGGTTTTATCGATTCCGATGGCTATTTGTATATAACCGGAAGAAAAAAATCGGTAATCGTTACCAAAGGCGGAAAAAATATCTACCCCGAAGAAATTGAGACTTACTTATGTAAATCACCCCTTATCGAAGAGATTCTCGTATCTTATCAAACTAATCCAAATACAGAAAAAAGAGAATTAGTGGCTACTATTTATCCTAATTACGAAGCAATAGATGAATACTGCAAAAAATATAAAATAAAGGACAATGACCCTCATAAAGTATTAACCGGGGTTGTAAAAAAAATGAACGAAGAATTAACCGATTTTAAGAGAGTCAGAAGGGTAAAGATAAGAGACGAAGAGTTCCCAAAAACCACAACCCAAAAAATCAAACGCTATCTCTTTGAAGAAAAAGGGTTGGAAGTTTAATTAAAATTAGTTGGATCGTTAGGTCGTTTTTTACTGGAACCTAGGACCCAGTACCTGGTACCCAATTAGAGCCACAGAGCACACAAAGATTTTCCTCGTTTTTCCTATTCAACCATTCAACAATTTGACTATTTAACTTAGATTCGAAGAATCTAAGTACTTATTTACGTATTTTTTCAATAAAATCAGTTAATCGTCTAGAACCAAAAACTAATAACAATCCAAACAAAAAGAGAACCAAAAATTCAAAGAATTGTGGCCATATATGTTTAGCAAATTCAGCTCCATAATTTAATTTATTGGCAAGATTCGAAAAAAATATGACTAACTCTAATAATGAACGTCCAATTGAACCGATTCCAACTAAAACAAAAGCAAAATCTATCAAATCTTTCTTTTCTAAGTTGATTTTTAACTCCTCGTTTACATCATTACGACATAGTTTATCAGCAACTATATCCGATTTTTTTATTAGTATATAAGCTCCTATAAAATATAGGCTTAAGGGAATAAAAACAAGTAAAACTCTCAAAAATTCAAATAATGCTTTTAATACTCCTTGTTGTGCCATATAATAATTAAAACTGGAGATACCGGTTGAAATAGACATAATCACGATGTTAAGAGAAATAACTATCAAATATAAACCCAAAACCTTACAGGCTACACTTAAAAGATCTTTTTTTGTCATTAACATTCTCCTTGTATAATGAAATGATCCAAAAATAGATGTTATGCGTTACCTGGAAAACGCGAAATTAATCTTCTAGCATTAACTCAATCTTAGGTTTTGTTTCGGAAAGATTTGCAGTGATAATCTC
>CAYWUC010000032.1:0-1847 GCA_964461395.1 uncultured bacterium | reverse complement strand
CCTTTTGTAAAGGCAAGCCGTAATCGTTTAAAAGTTTTAATAAAAATGTTAAAGGATATTTCAAAATCAGGATGGCAAATAATCTATTTTTCGGCTAAAGAAGAAATACGTGAGATGATTGGAAAAGATAAAAAAGTAAATTTTATCGCGCTCGATAAAATTTTTTAAATCAGAAAGTTAGGATATCAAGAAAGGAAAAAGAACAAAAAATCTCTGTGTTCTCTATGAGTTTTCCCCCTCTGTGTCCTCTGTAGTTTAATTGTTTTTGGGGAGGTGGGATAGGTTTTAAAAAACAATAATTAACTATTGACGTTACAGTATTTTTTTGTATATTTCACAATATCAAAAACCTTAAAAGCATGATTTACTCATGGGAGAAATGAAAAATGGAAAAGAAAGATTACTTGAAAAAAGAAATCAAACATGTAGATATAAAGAGTTTTAATTCTATACCGATTATAGAACAATTCGAGGGAACCGCTTTCCAGGCAAGAAATTTATCGCGAGCCGCTAAAATTTATGATAAGATGTTATCGGATGAAAACTGCTCTATTATATTATGCCTTGCCGGTTCTCTTTTCAGCGCGGGATTAAAGAAAATCGTATATGATATGATTGATAATAACATGGTGGATATGATAGTTTCGACAGGCGCGATAATAGTCGACCAGGACTTTTTTGAAGCACTCGGTTTCAAACATTTTCAGGGAACACCGCAGAGCGACGATAACGAATTGATGGAATTAATGATAGACAGGATATACGACACATACATCGATGAGGAAAACTTAAGAGTTTGCGACATGACTATATCCGAAATCGCGGATAGTCTCGAAGCTGTTCCCTATTCCTCTCGTGAATTTATCAAGTTCATGGGTAAATATCTAAAAGAAAAAGATAAAGGCAGTGAATCGGTAGTCCGTATAGCTTACGAGAAGAAACTTCCGATATTTGTGCCGGCATTTTCGGATTCCAGCGCCGGGTTCGGGTTAATTTACCATCAATGGAAACTGAAAAATAAACCGAAAGTATCAATAGATTCTGCCAAAGATTTTCTGGAGCTGACAAAAATAAAAGTATCTTGCAAAGAAACAGGTCTTGTAATGATAGGAGGGGGAGTTCCTAAAAATTTCGCTCAGGATGTAACCGTAGCCGCAGAAATTCTGGGAAAAGAAGTCAATATGCACAAATACGCGATACAGATAACTGTGGCGGACGAAAGAGACGGAGGTCTCTCCGGCTCGACCTTAAAAGAAGCTCATTCATGGGGAAAGGTCGACGAAGGTTCAGAACAAATGGTTTTTTCCGAAGCAACAATAGCCTTACCGCTTTTGGCAAGCTATGCTTACCATAAAGCAAATTGGAAAAATAGGAAAGAGAAAAAATTTAATAATTTACTTGACGAGAAGGAGGGTTAAGGAATGATACCAAAAAAAGTTTTTTTAACGAAAGGAGTCGGTGTTCATAAAGATAATCTGGCTTCTTTCGAGCTCGCCCTACGAAACGCGGGTATAGAAAAATGTAATTTAGTCAATGTTTCGAGCATCCTGCCTCCTTACTGTGAGGAAGTCTCAAGGGATAAAGGTCTCGGGGAATTGAAGCCCGGTGCAATTACTTTTGTTGTTATGGCAAGAAATTCAACAAACGAACCCAGCAGGCTTGTTTCTGCGGCTATAGGAGTGGCGGTACCTACCGAAAAAAATAATTACGGATATTTATCCGAACATCACGCCTTCGGAGAAACCGCGAAGAAGAGCGGAGAATATGCCGAAGACCTCGCGGCCTCAATGCTTGCCTCGACCCTCGGTATACCTTTCGATTCCGACCAGGCCTGGGATGAAAGAAAA
>CAYWUC010000031.1:0-1654 GCA_964461395.1 uncultured bacterium | reverse complement strand
AGAATAACAAGAATAAATGTCAAGTATTTAAATAAATTTTCCCTCACACATTTCAGTTAAATTGTTAAATTAGAAAAATAGTCAAATTGGAAAAAATAAATCCTGTCAATCTGCGTTTATCTGCGTCCTAATTTTAGAATTACTATGTCAACCCCCTCCGTTTAATTATGCCGATTTCCGGGCTAATCTATTTCTAATCTTGTGCCTCTGAACCGCAGCCATATGTTTGTCTTCATTGTATTTTTCTCTTTTCTTCCATAAAGCAAATGCAACCTTAATCCAGATCCTCGCCAAACATCTCAGCGCGTGATAATGGCTTTTACCTTCCGCTTTTTTCTCATTATAATAACCTTTTGCCCACTCTGATTTAGTAAGACTGCAATAAGCCAACCTGGTGATTATATTCCGGTAAAAATGATTACAGCCGAATCGAAAAAGATGTGTTTCCCAGTTACCGCTTTGCTTTGTAAACGGTACAATACCTGAAAGACTGTTTATCTCTTCCGCGTTTTCGTATCTGCTTCTCTTCTTTCCGAAAATTACCATCAATCCGGGAGAAAGTGTGTCTCCGCTGCCGGGAAGACTTCTGAATATCTCCGCGTCTTTATCGGTTTCCGTGGTCTCTTTTAAATCGTTCTCATATTCTTTTATCTCTTCATTAAGCAATTCTATTCTCTTTATAAGAAGAATGGCTGATCTGCTTCTTTCCTGGATTACAGTAGCGTCTATCTTAACCTGTCCTTTTTTTATGGCTTTGTATATACGTAGGATACCACTCTCTTTATGATAATGATGTTCTTTTAAAAAAGTCCTAATCTCTTCTCTACTCAGTTCCTTTATATTATAATAAGTTGGATATGCTTTTAAGAATGAAAGAGCTGTAGGGCAGGTTATATCATTAAATAAATCAAGAAACGCCGGAAAGTATTCTTTTAAATAACAAGTTAATCTATTCGTAAGTCTTGTTTTATCATTTACAGCTTTCTCTCTGTTCCTTAATAAAAATTCTATCTTTCTTATATTTTTATCCCTGGGTTCTATTTGAGTTAATCTATTTCTATCTGTCCGTACAGTATCCGCAATTATATAAGAATCGAAATCATCGTTATATTTGCCGGTGGAACTATATCTCTTTCGTAAACTCTTCATCATATTAGGGCAGACTAAATATACCTTGTGGCCTAAAGAAAGAAGATATTCAACTATAGGGTCTCTTTCCCTTTCAATACCGAATAAGATATTACTATCACCATCACAGTATTTTCGCACTTTATAGATAAACTCACTAAAACCTTCTCGATTCTTTTCTACTTCAAAAGAACCTGAAAGATCGGCGCCTTCTTTGTTGATTATTCGTGTTGTATACCCCTTGTCTTTCCAGTCAAGTCCTATAAATTTCATAATACCTCCATTAGGGGGTTTTGATACCAGAATATCCTCGTATTGGCCCTTTGTGGGCAGATTACTATGGATCGCTTGGTATCTTATGGGATAAAGAGAGGCATTCTAAATCGGGCATTGCTTGTGCAAGGATTTGGGGGCCTTCTCTTTATCCCTTTATTTATTTCTTTCAACATATTTATTAAATTATAATGTCTATCCATAATAATTCTACCCATTTATTAGGATATTTGTTTATAGTATAACATACGAG
>CAYWUC010000030.1:0-1586 GCA_964461395.1 uncultured bacterium | reverse complement strand
CTCCGAAGAGACAGGTAAAAATTCATGCATCAAATTGCTTTTAACATAATTCTTTCTGTATCTATCCGATTCTTTTTTAAATTTATCGACTTCATATTTTTCCATTCCGAATAACTTTATTATTCTTATACCATAAAGCATCTCGGAAGCCAATGTATTCAAAAACCCTCGCTGTTTTCTTAAACTGGTGAATCGTCTGCGGACCTTTTTCCCTACGAAATTTATCACAAAAAGAATCACGGGTATAAGCATTAAAGAAACCAATAACAATCTCCAGGACGCCCATAAAGCCAAACCTATATACACCAGCACAAGAAAAAAATTTCGGCCCAGATCTATAATTCCTCTTTTCAAGGCGAACTGTATCTTTTCAGTATCATTTGTAATTTTTGAAAGAAGTTGACCGGATTCCATCTTTGAATGAAATTTTACGGAAAGCTCAGTTAATTTTGAAAACATATCGACCCTGATATCAGAAACAATTTTCTGTTCTAATGTATCCGATAGAAAAGAAAGTAAAAGAGTGAAAGGAGCTTTAATTCCATAGATAAAAACGAGCGTAAAAGCCAGCCTTATTAAAGAATCCATCTTATCCCCGGAACTAATCCAATTAATTAGCCAACGCAGGATCCCCGGTCCGGCACTCGCGTTCTTTTCCCCAAAAATGGTCGAAACGATAGGGTTTATCATTCCTATAGTAAAACCGCTTAAGATAGCGACAATTAACATAACAATAATAATAAAAAAGAGTAAAGTTTTATATTTGAAAAGATAAACCTTTAGTTTTCTCAGCATACCTACATTTTACCGGATTGGGAGTATAAAGCAAGAGGATAATGAAGGTTTTAGGCTTCAGGTATTAGGTTTTAGTAGAAAAACAAACAAAATAGGGTTTGTGAGATGGGCTCTGTGTCCTCTGTGGTAAATATTCCCTGCAAAGAGAGTGGAGATAAAAAAAGGGGGCAGCGGGAACTGCCCCCTTTTGAAGAAACGGAAAAAGTAAGAAGTTATCTTTTTCTTAAATTAGATGAAAAAACTTTTATTTGGTTCCAAAAAACTTTTCAAATAATTGTTTGGTTAGTCTGACAACATCGAGTTCACTCATAAATACCTCTTCAGTCTTTTGTTGACAGAGTATCAGTCCCTCATAATGAAACTTGCTTCTTCAACTATTTCTCCGTTTTGCACATCGATATATACATCAAGAGTAGAACCCCATTCATCAATTACTGCGCTCCCAACCTGCCTGCAAATCTTGTTTTTAACAATATGATATCCTTTGACTGTTAATTCGTCCGGGATTGAGACAACTTTTTCAGATTTTTCGAAATACTCTCTTGCCTTTTCCTTTAGTGCCTGATCCGATAAAATATCTGTAATATCATCAAGGTTGGTATACCACCTATTAATAAGTAGAAGATTTATTTTGTTAGTATCGCTCTCTGTCTCAGAATAGAAATAGGGGAAATCTACAACAGTATCATTATAGGTTTGAGTAAGAGATAATTGATACCAGTGATCACCAAAACCTGCCACTTTGTCTAATGTTAAATCGTGCGTATCGCTTAAATCTACTCCGGCTTTTT
>CAYWUC010000029.1:0-1586 GCA_964461395.1 uncultured bacterium | reverse complement strand
AGAATAACAAGAATAAATGTCAAGTATTTAAATAAATTTTCCCTCACACATTTCAGTTAAATTGTTAAATTAGAAAAATAGTCAAATTGGAAAAAATAAATCCTGTCAATCTGCGTTTATCTGCGTCCTAATTTTAGAATTTGGGATTTAGGAATCGAGTTTATTGAGTTCGTAGAGTTCATTGGGTTTGTTGGGTTAGGGTTCTGATTTTACAATTTGACAATTTAACCATTCAGCAATTTAACTAATTTCTGACTCATGACTTTGGACGTCGGACATTGGACTTTGGACTATCCTTTTTCTCTATGCGAGATTATTTCTTCTATTGACTTTCTATCACAACAGACCTAATATCTATCTATGATTCAAGATAAAGAATGGGCTCTTTTTCTAAAAACCGACCCCGCTCAGGCAGAAATGGTTCGGGGCAAACTCGAAACTTCAGGCATAAAAGTCAAACTCGAACAGGAAGCAGTAGGGAAAATTCTGGGGTTCACCATGGACGGACTTGGGGAAGTTAAGGTCTATGTCCTTAACGATGAATTAGAAGAAGCAAAAAACATACTCGAAGATTAGAAATCAGTAAGATTTTTTACTTGACTTTTTTTAATTCCTCAACCGCTTTTTTTGGTAAAACAGGATTAATAAAAATACCTGTACCCTTCTCAAATCCCGCGGGAATAGTCAATTTAGGCATTATTTGAATATTCCAATGCCCTTTGTTTACGGGAAATGTATTCAAAAAATAATTAAAAGGAATATTCCCAAACAGTTTTTCATACCTAAAAAAAACTTCCTTTAAAACATCCGCAATCTTAATTAATTGTTCATCCTCTGTTTCTTCAAAAAAAGGCTGA
This sequence comes from uncultured bacterium, assembly GCA_964461395.1. Lineage (GTDB taxonomy): Bacteria > Hydrothermota > UBA3072 > UBA3072 > UBA3072 > JAFGHJ01. Next base: position 729 of record CAYWUC010000029.1, on the reverse strand, counting down.
TGACTTTTAGGTAAAAGCAAAAGTTGATACGGATATCTTGACGCATAGGGCGCGAGAACAATAAACCCACCCTTATCCAATAACACTCTACCCTCCTCGAAAGCCTTTTCAATAAGATTACAATAAATACAACTTTTAGCGTTTTCTATTATCTTAGTTTCTTCCTCGATAAAAGGAGGAACGATTGGAAGAGCGAGAATCTGAGAATGCGAATGAGAAAGAGAAGCACCTGCCGCTCTGCCATGATTTTTGAATATAAAAATGGATTTTATATCTTTTTTTTCTTTTAAAATATTATACCTTTTTCTGTACATTTTCAGAATAAGAAGTATCTCATCATGCGTCATACTATAAATGTCTTTCGTGTGCGACGGCGTTTCCGCTACAACTTCGTGAAAACCATATCCTTCTACAATATTCGGCATTTTATCCGCTGTGGGACTCATTTTGATTTCTTTATTAAGTGCCGGATATTTATTCGAAAACACTCTTACAAACCATCCGGGTTCACCGGCTTTTCCTCTTTTTCTGAATGAATCGATTTCAGGAGGGGTTAGATTTTCCCTCCCTTCACAAAAAGGACAATTTTTTTCGCCCTCCCGGGCGTCTTCATCTTTCCCGCTAAAGAAAGCATGCGGTCTTTTACTTCTTTCGGGAACAAACAAAACCCACTTGTTGTGTAACGGATCTTTTCTAAATTCAGACATTACAATGAATTTTATACAATTA
>CAYWUC010000028.1:0-2425 GCA_964461395.1 uncultured bacterium | reverse complement strand
ATTAAAATTAAAGCCACCTGTATTTGCAGAACAGATCTACACACAATAGAAGGAGACCTACCTTTACATAAAAAACCCATAATACCCGGGCATCAAATAGTTGGAATTGTAGATGCAATCGGAAAAGAGGTAACTTCTTTTAAAAAAGGAGCCAGGGCAGGTGCCGCATGGCTATATAAATCCTGCGGAAGATGTAAATTCTGTACTTCCGGGAGAGAAAACTTATGTGATAACGTAGAATTTACAGGATGGGACGTTAACGGAGGGTACGCAGAATTTATTGTTATCGATGAAAATTTCGCATATCATCTGGGAGAAAATCATTCCTTCGACGAACAGGTACCTTTTATGTGCGCGGGAATAACAGGATACAGGGGATATCATCTTGCAGATGTTAAGAAAGGTGAAAAATTAGGACTTTTCGGTTTCGGGCCGACGGCAGCGACCGTCCTTCAAATCGCGAAATCAAAAGATATAGAATGTTTCGTGGTCACACGGAGCAAACACAATCAAAACTCGGCAAAGGAACTGGAAGCCGATTGGGTCGGCGATTACGATGATAAATTTCCGGTAAAACTGGATACCGCTATATTTTATCCTCCCGCGGGAGAACTCGTTTCTTATGTTTTATCGCTTCTTGAACCCGGAGGAAGACTTATTCTCTCCCCCATTTACATGTCTCCTATTGAAATCAAAGATTATACCAAACTACTCTGGATGGAGAGAAGTATTAAATCGGTTGCAAACATAACCCGCACGGACGGAATAGAGTTTTTAGAAATCGCCGATGAACTTAAAATAAAATCGCGAGTGGAAATCTATGACTTCGATGAAATACCCGAAGTTCTCATAAAAGTTGCAAAAGGAAAAATCAACGGAACCGCAGTCGTCAAACTAAGCTCTTAGCCTTTTGCCTTTAGCTTTTAGCTAAAAAATAAACAAAAATCTCTGTGGTCTCTGTGTGTTTGTCTTTTCTCTGTGGGCTTTGTGGTTCAAAAAACATTTGCGAAATTCGTTTTTTTTATTATTATATAATATTAAGGAGGCGATATGGCAGAAATTTCCGTGAATACAATTTATTTCGAAGAACAGGGAAAAATAAATACAGAAAGAACTCTTCAAATTGCTTTAAAAAGAGTCAGGGAACTACAAATCGAACAAATCGTCATTGCTTCAACCGGCGGATACACCGCGCTCGAAGCAATGGAAGTTTTCAAAGACTATAATCCAATAATCGTAACACACTCTACTGGATTCAACAAACCCAATGAACAGGAAATGCCGAAAGAAATTAGAGGAAGCCTCGAAGATTTGGGCGCAACAGTACTAACCAGCCTGCATTCATTCGGAGGAATAGGAAGAGCAGTCAGAAAGCAATTAAAAACTTACGAGCTCGACGACATTATAGCCAACACACTTCGTATACTAGGTGAAGGGATGAAAGTCGGATGCGAAATCACACTTATGGCAGCAGACGCGGGACTTATAAACACAGAAAGAAATACTGTCTCAATTTCCGGAACAGGAAGGGGAGCAGACACTGCCTTAGTTTTAAAACCGGCTAACACACAGAATTTCTTCGACCTAAAAGTAAAAGAAATCCTCTGCAAACCAAGACTGGACTAGTTTTTCGTATACGAAAAACAGATACTAGGTACCGGATACCAGATTTCAGTGAAGAACTTAAAAAATCAGTGTCTATCAGCGAAAACTAGTGTTTCGCATTACGTGTGTTTACGGAATTAGCAGAACAGCATATCCCATACCACATATCACAGATCACGTACCACTTATCACTCTTAGTGCCTTCGTGGCAAATTATCTCGATTTACAATCATTACAATTTTGAACCCTTGACAAAAATGAAATTACAATTATCTTGATTTATTATGGAAGAAGCAACAAAGCTATTGAAAGAAAAAGGTATCAATCCATCGATACAGCGGATTAGAATATTTAAATCTCTGCTGAGTAATTGTGATCATCCCACAGCCAAGGATATTTACAAAAGAATATCCAAAGAAATACCTACCCTCTCAAAAACAACCGTATACAATACAGTCAAACTTTTTGCGGACAGGGGCATACTTCAAACAATAAGGGGTAAAGAAGGAGAAGCGAGATATGATACAAAAGCAGCACTTCACCCTCACTTCAGATGTAAGAAATGCGGCAATCTTTACGATCTGGACAAGAAACTTATAGTCAAGGACAAAGAAGAAATAGACGGTCACTTAATAGCAGAAAAATATGTATGCTATTCTGGTATTTGCAAAAATTGCAGATGAAAGGCGGAGAAACAGATGAATGAAAAGGCATTATACACATTGAATTACGGAGTGTATATAGTATCCACAAAAAGTAAAGATAAACTCAATGGACAAATTGCAAATGTTGTATTTCAAATAACTGCCGAGCCTCCCAA
>CAYWUC010000027.1:0-3074 GCA_964461395.1 uncultured bacterium | reverse complement strand
TGCGTAATAGCTTACTAACTAAGGAGTTTTGCACCAAAGATTTATCGGGACTAAGCTTAGTACCGAAGATAAGGCTCTGCATTTTTTTATGCAGGGGGTAGGGGAGCATTCTTCATTCGACGAAGCTGAATCGTAAGGTTTGGTGGAGAGTGGAGAAGCGAGAATGTTGGCATGAGTAACCGCAATGCCGCTGAGATAGCGGCACACCGAAAACCCAAGGTTTCCTTGGCAATGAAAATCATCCAAGGGTTAGGCGGTCCTTAGTCCGTGACCGAAAGGTTAGGATGATGGACAGCCGGTTAATATTCCGGCCCCCAAGCGTATTTCCGAAGAGCGACGCAGTTGAAGTTTCCGGGAAGATTATCGGATTTCCAGGTCAGGATTCGTTCTGGCCGTTCCGGAGAGCAGACTGCCCAGAAAAACTCGTAGGTTAAAGTGCGTTTGGTCCGTACCGCAAAACCAACACAGGTGGGTTGGCGTAAATGCGCCAAGGTGAACGGGTGAAACCTCGTTAAGGAACTAGGCAAAAAAGTGGTCGTAAGTTCGCAATAAGACCTACCGCCTTCATGGCGGTCGCAGCGAAAGTACCCCTGGCGACTGTTTATCAAAAACACAGGTCCCTGCTAAACTCGCAAGAGGATGTATAGGGGCTGAGGCCTGACCAGTGCTGGAACGTTAATCCCGAGGGTGTTTGCCGCAAGGTGAATGCTCATTGGGTGAAGCGCCAGTGAACGTCCGCGGTAACTATAACCGTGTTAAAGTAGCGTAATCCCTTGCCGGGTAAGTTCCGGCCCGCACGAAAGGCTTCACGACTTGGGGACTGTCTCAACGAGGCGCCCGGTGAAAACGCAATACCGGTGAAGATGCCGGTTACCTACGGCTAGACGGAAAGACCCCGGGAGCTTTACTGCAGTTAGATATTGGATTTTGGTTTTAAATGCGTAGCGTAGCGGGTAGGCTTTGAAATTCGTCTTTCGGGACGAATGGAGCCGCCAATGAAACACCCGTCTTTTAAGGCCTTTATTCTAATCTCAGTTTAACTGGGAAACATTGTTTAATGGGCAGTTTAAGTGGGGCGCTTGCCTCCTAAAAGGTAACGGAGGCGTTTATTAAGGTCGGCTAAGCACGGATGGAAATCGTGCTGGTAGTGTAAAGGCACAAGCTGGCTTGACTGCAAGAGGGATAACTCGCGCAGGCACGAAAGTGGAACTTAGTGAACCGACCGTGGTTAGTAGAACCGCGGGAGATCATCAGATAAAAGCTACCCCGGGGATAACAGGCTAGTAGAGCCCGCGAGTCCACATCAACGGCTCTGTTCGGCACCTTAACATATCGGGGTGCTACAGTAGTAATACTGTATTTCGCTTAAGGCGGAACGAAAAACTGACTTATAACGGTGGAATCCATATGTTATGTTATAATAAATGTATGGATAATACCGTGGGAAGTTTAACTCGATTCCAAAAATCACTAATTACTGGGACAATATTGGGTGACGGATATTTACGTATAATTCCAGGAAGGAAAAATGCCTTTTTAGAGATAAATCACTCTTTTTCTCAAAAACAATATGCTGATTGTAAATTTGAGAAATTAAAAAATATTTGCATCTCTAAACCGAAGATAAGAAAAGGTAATGGAAGTAGAATTGCATATCGATTTTATACAAAGCAGCATCCAAAACTTACTGAGTTTTATAACAATTTTTATGAAAATAGTTATAAAATTGTTCCTGATAATTTAAAACTTGATGTCGTTGCATTAAGCGTGTGGTTTATGGACGATGGAAGTAAATGCGGAAATTCAAATTTTTATCTTAATACTCAACACTTCAGTAAAGATTGTCAAATAAACTTATTAAAATATCTTGAAAGGATTGGTTTAAAGGCAAAATTAAACAAAGATAAAAATTATTACCGAATAAGATTCTTTAACTCTTCAATTAGTAAATTAAAAGAGTTATTAAAAGAAAATTTAATTCCTTCGATGTATTATAAAATTGGGTTATAACCCCGTAGAGACTTGACTTTAATGGTCAGAGTCCTTCAAGTATCGAGCTCCGCGAAACGGAGTGAAGATAAAAATGAAAGTAATCCCGAAAGGATAAACTTCATTGACTTTATTGAGGGGCTAATACGTCAGCTCCATCGAGGTTCGTTCAAAGAAGCTACACTTCTTTTCGATCTTCGCTTTCGCAAACGAAAGCTCGATGGAAGAAGATATAGTCCGATCCTCCAAGTAATTGGAGAAAAATTATTGACAGCGATGTCGGCTCATCTCATCCTGGGGCTGGAGAAGGTCCCAAGGGTTTGGCTGTTCGCCAATTAAAGAGGTACGTGAGCTGGGTTCAAACCGTCGTGAGACAGGTTGGTCCCTATCTACCGTAGGCGCCGAGTCTTGAGGGGAGTTCTTCGTAGTACGAGAGGACCCGAAGGAACTGACCTCTGGTGTACCAGCTGTTCCGCCAGGAGCATCGCTGGGTAGCTAAGTCGGGAACTGATAAGCGCTGAAAGCATCTAAGCGCGAAGCAGGCCCCAAGATTAGGACTTTTAGATTCCCTGGAGATAACAGGGTTGATAGGCTGCAGGTGTAAGCGCGGCAACGCGTTCAGCCGAGCAGTACTAATAAAATATAATTTTTGCCCGATAACTGGGCTGGCAATTAATAACCGTATGATGTTCGAGGTTTTTATAAGGCGACTATGCTGAAAGTGCTCCACCCGTTCCCATTCCGAACACGGAAGTGAAATCTTTCAAGGCCGATGGTAGTCCGCAAGGGCGAGAGTAGGTAGTCGTCCTATAAAAACCTTGAACTTAAATTCAGCGAGGAATAAAAGAAAAAATCCCGTTTCTAACGGGATTTTTTCTTTCTATAAAAATTATTCAACTATTCTTCGTCTTCTCCCCATTCTTCTTTTGGTTCATCTTCTGTTTCTTCTAAATCTTCTGAATCAGTATCGTCTTCATCTTGATAGAGGAAAGCTTTGTCTTTCAACATAAAGATTTATGCAGTTAGATTTATAATGCAAAGCGACCTTGATTTTTTCTCGCTATAGCGAGGTTTAATTTTTATTA
>CAYWUC010000026.1:0-2864 GCA_964461395.1 uncultured bacterium | reverse complement strand
ATATTGATTCCCTTAAAACCGTTATTTTGCATGCTTTTTACTGTTTTATAGACCCCGGGATATCTATTCTTTTCAATTTCTAATGATTCGGGAAAATATTTTGTTATTGTTCTATTTTTCAAATCTTCATCTGAATCCGTTATTGTGAGCATTATTCCGCCCTTATTTAAAACTCTCATACATTCTTTAAAATAATGATTTAAATCTTCAACATAATGAATTACATCGATTGAATACGCGAACCTGAAAAAATCATCAGCATAATCAAAGACATTATGCAGATCATTAACACTTAAATTTAAGCCCGGATTTTTAACATTTGCTTTATTTATCATACTTTTGGAACTATCAAACCCATAAGAATCACACTTTAACTGTTGCATTAACGCATATAAATAATCAGCCGTACCGCACCCTAATTCCAATATCTTTTTAATATCTTTATTTTTTATCTCTTCCAAAATATGATTTACTACGGTTGAACTGGCGTTTCTATATATTGAATAATTCTCCGAGATATTATCATAATCGATATTATAATTCATTTATCCTCTCTTTTGCCTATAATATCTTTCCATGAAAGATAATTCATATAAACAAAAAACTCGTGAAATTTAATGTCCGGGATAAAATCTTAACTGCTATACTCTCCCGCTACCTTTTATACAATCCTATAAGTTCTTCCTTAGCCAATATATGCCCTTCCATTTTCTCAAGTAACCGGTATTTGTCTATATTGCTTTCCGCATCCAACATCTCATCCAGCGCGTAAACCTTAAAATGATAATGATGCGCACCGGAAGGAGGACAGGGTCCTTTGTAGCCGGGACGTCCATAATCCGTAATACCTAAATTAGCTATGCTGTTTAAATCCGCATTTTCTTCGAAACCATTTATATCCCCGGGAATGTTAAAAACAACCCAATGTACAAAATCCCCGCTCGTGGCATCAGGGTCATCGCATATCAAAGCGAGTGATTTAGTCCCCTCGGGAACTCCTTCCCAACTAATATCCGGAGATATGTTCTCTCCGTCACAGGTAAATTTAGCCGGTATAGTTCCCCCATTTTCAAAAGATGAAGAAAAAACTCTCAAATTGCTCATATTAACCTCCGTGTTTAAAAACAATAAAAGAAAAACTTATTATAATTCCGAATTAAAAAATTTCATGCTATTGGCAATAAAAACGCCAAGAATTCTACATCAAGGTCTTTGACTCTCATCCAATTCACTATCCATCCCTCTAAGATAACCTTCCTTTAATTCATAATAAAAACGCTCTCTCAACCAGTCAAAATCATTCATCAATTCTATAGCCTTCTGATTTCCAACATTTTCCATGCCATATCTTCTACCGGCACGAGCTCCTTTTATACACCATTTACCAAATTTTCTGCTGGCTCCTTTATTACACCATATATTGAGAAGATAAATTCGTGTTTGTCTTTTTATTTTTTTCGAATGCTCACTGGCAATCTGAACACACTCTCTGAATCCCGCACGCCAGGAGCAAAAAGGAGAAGAATTGAATTTATTTATAGAAGCAACCTCATATATCTGTACATGCGGTAAATTCACAAATATATCAACACCATAGTCTTTAACTCCATTAAAAATATTCCCGGGAAACAATTTGATTCCTCCATTACCATAAGATAAATCGTTTATTGGATTACGACTCATCCACATATAAAAACAATTTTCAGAAATATCCGAGGGAACATTATCAAAATTAAAATCGTCGAGAATATAAGCATCTCCATCGATTACAAAGAAATAATCGGTTTTTGCCAGACTCGCGCATTTCTTATGCGCTTCGAGAATACCTTTAACACCATGAACTCTCTTTGCATGAGGAAAACGTTCTTTTACCCTTTTCCAATGTTCTTCCGCTAATGGTTCATCATAAGAAAGAAAAATTATGTCAAATTCTATTTTCTGATTTTTTTTCATTTCGATACCCTTTGAAGAAAATAATTAATCTCTTTTGCCGCTTCTTTTTGTCCTCTTCCATACATGATTTTTCTACAAGTTTTTGCAATATCGGCATTATTACACTTCGAATCTAATATCTTGTTTATATTCAGAAATAAGACATCTTTGTCGAACTCTCTCGGATCAATACTCAGGGTAAGATTGTGTTCTTTCATTCTTTTTACATGAATATGATCGACCGGATTACTCATATCCGGTATGGATATAGAAGGAATACTCAGATAAGCAAGTTCCCAAGTTGTCATAAAAGTACCCTTACAAATAGCCAAATCACTCGCAACCATTAATCTTTCGATTTTCCAATCAAAATCTTTAACAATTATCCTATCATCATCCGCAAACCTTTTACGATAATCTTCATAAAGTCCTCCTGTCAATAATATCAATTTCATATTTTCTCTATTTAACTCTTTAAAAACTTCTATACTTAACTCCAGCAATTTACTTCTTTCCTCATGTCTTCCTCCGGGAGTTACAAAAATAACCTTATCTTTCTTATCAATACCCAATTCATTTCTTGCTTTATTTCTATCCTTTAAATTATATTCAAATTCTCGAATAACAGGACCTACAAAAGTAAGGGGAACATTATAATCCGGAGGAATGTTATGGAATTCGGGTGTATCCACAAAAATCACATGATTCGCTTTCTTAACCGCGGGAATGATCGGATGTTCTCCACTAAATGTTTCAAAAAACCAGTGTGTTATTAATATAGAAGGAATTTTAAGTCCCTTTGTTATATGCAAGGCAATAAAAACTTCATCAGTGACTACTAAATTGGGCTTAAATTTGCGAATAAGGGACCATATTCTAAAACCCGCTTTTAAACTTAATTCTTCGTCCTGTTTCAATCCAATATCAAAAGG
>CAYWUC010000025.1:0-2012 GCA_964461395.1 uncultured bacterium | reverse complement strand
GTAACATAGCTGAATTCCCTATCCATGATTTCTCCTGTATTTGAACTTAGGAGCCATGCAGCTGTTGTAGCACCGATGATGATACTACCATTACCTTCGTTATATCCGTTAGCTATAATGTCTCGCAATCTACGTCCGTCCGGTACCGGTTGAGCTTGGACTTTAAAAGAATATACGGTGCTTAATAATATAAGAAAAAAAGCTATACGCTTAATCAATTTTGTAACCTCCTTAATTATTTTAATACGATCTATCAAACAAAAGTTACGTTAAATATTTTATATGTCAAGTTTCGTTTGAATTTAGATTCTTTGAATCAGTTAACCGAGTCGTTAGTCATGTGTCTTGCGTCATGAGTTAAAACTAAAAACAGCTGATCGCTGACAGCAAACAAATATCAGGTACCAGGTTTTAGGTTTCGGGTTTCAGGTCATTCGAATCAGTTGAATGGTTAAATTGAAAAAATAGTCAAATAGAAAAAAATGAAAAAGGTCTGGGGAGGACGATTTAACCATTCAACAATTCAACTATTTAACTTTTTATAATGGATTCTGGATTCTTTATTCTATTTTAAAACAAAGTATTACTTTTACTCTTATTAAGAGGATCGATATTCAGGTGTTCGTAAGCGAGCGGTGTCGCCTGTCTTCCCTGAGAAGTTCTTTTTAGAAAACCGCTAATTATTAAAAAAGGTTCAAAAACTTCTTCTATAGTTTCCGCTTTTTCGCCTACCGAAGTGGCAAGAGTATTTAAGCCAACGGGACCACCGCCAAATTTTTCTATTATACTTTTAAGTATTGCTTTGTCCATAATATCTAGGCCCATTGTATCCACTTCCAGTTGTTCCAGAGCATATTTTGTTATCTCAAAGTCAATTTTGCCTTTGCCTTTTACTTCCGCGAAATCTCTAATCCTCCGCAGGAGTCTATTAGCTATGCGTGGAGTTCCTCTTGCTCTTTTTGCTATTTCATCAGACGCGGTATTATTTATGTCGATCTCGAGAATGTCTGCTGAACGTTTAATTATCTGACTTAAATCTTTTGCCTGATAATGGCTTAGTCGCGGTATATAACCAAATCTCGAACGCAGAGGCGCGGACAAGAGTCCGGTTCTGGTTGTCGCGCCCACCAGGGTAAAAGGCTGTAGATTTATTTCTATGGATCGCGCGGCCGGCCCGGAATCTATCATTATATTAATAGCAAAATCTTCCATAGCCTGATACATATATTCCTCTACATCTTTATTGATTCGATGTATTTCATCTATGAATAATACGTCGAATCGATGGAGTTTGGTTAGAATTCCCGCGAGATCTTTTGGTCTTTGAAGGATCGGTCCGGCTACAGATGTGATTCCAACTTCCATTTCCTTCGCTATTATATGGGCAAGTGTTGTTTTTCCGAGCCCCGGGGGACCGAAAAGAAGGATGTGATCGAGTGAATCGTCCCTTTTCTTTGCCGCTTTAGTAAAAACTTCCAGGTTTCCTTTTACTCTTTCCTGATTGATGAATTCCGAGAAAGATTTGGGACGCAGACTTTTTTCGTATTGAGATTCTATCGGGTCTTTGGAAGGAGAAGTAATTCTCATATCTCTTTCAAAACTTTTTCAACTATTTCATCTACAGACAGGTAATCTTCTTCTTTTGTAACTTCGTATATTGCCTGTTCCGCTTCTTTTGAACTGTACCCTATCGCGATAAGAGCTTTTCTCGCCTCTTCGAATCCCTTCCCCGGTGTCATTTTTAATTTATCTTTTAGTTCGAGAATTATCCTCTTTGCGGTCTTGCTGCCAATTCCTTTTGCTTTTGATATTAACGCGTGGTCATTATTGTCCAAAGCTTTTCTTATTCCGCTGCTGCCGATACCTGTAAATAGAGCAAAAGCGGTTTTAGGTCCTACGTTTGGGACTTTAATTATTGCTCTAAAAAGTTCTCTTTCCAGTTTATTTTTAAACCCGTAGATATCGATTCCGTTTTGACTTATGGATAGATGAGTATACAAGAAAATTTCATC
>CAYWUC010000024.1:0-2602 GCA_964461395.1 uncultured bacterium | reverse complement strand
TTGAGGGCGAGATATTACGCAAGTGGGATGGGGAGGTTTACACAGGAGGATCCGGTGTTAAATGTAAGTTCCGGATCATCGGGTGGATGTTGTGGGAGTGGTGGTAGTGGTTCTTCTTTGGGTTTTTCGGCTGGATTTCCTCAGAAAGCAAACGCGTATGTTTATGTGGGAAATAATTCTGCTAATTACATAGACCCGCTTGGTTTATCTTGTACAAAGGCGGAGGCTAAGGCGGAGTTTGTGGAGATAAAAAGGGTTTATCAGGAATGTGATCGTGAAAGCGAATTATTGTGGGGGCCTTATGAAACTTTTAAGTGGTGGACTACCTGGGTTTTGCCTTGGCATGGTCATGAGTGTGGGGCCTTCGCTGATGAATTTATGACTTGTATATATCAGAAAATGGGTTCTAATATGAGATGTTGTCACTTAGAATTCGTACAGGAAGGGTCAAATTTTATTGGTAGAGGGGTTCATGCTACATTTAATGTTAAGTGTGATTGTGGTTTTGAACATAATTTTGATCCCTATAGAGAACATAACAACCCCTTTAGAAATTAAAAGGGAGAAAAAAAATGATAAAAAAGAAAATCGACTCATTTATTATCGTATCAATAATTGTTGCGGTTCTTTCTCTGATGGGTTCTTATTTTTTTGTAGGGGTAGGGCAATGGGGTTCATCGGTATCCTTATCGGAAATAATACATTATCAACGAACCTGGGATTACTTTATGCTCATGTCCTTGGTATTGATGACAATTGGAGTAATTCGCAGTAAACTCAAGAAAAATACAAGGCATTTAGGATTTACTATGACTATATCCATTGTCGCAGTGGAATCATTTATAGGTTTTAGTTGGATTGCTTTTTATGCTCTTATTGTAGTTATTGCATATATTGTCACATATAAGTGGTGGGCAAAATAACAAGCGTTTTGACTTGAGGAATCGTAGAGCGGGGGTTCATTCCCCGCTTTTCACCGTTGAGAATAAACCCCAGTGTTACGTTTTTCGGGATTAGGGAATCCCTCCTACAACTAAATAATCTCTGTGTTCTCCGTGTCTCCGTGTGAGATTATTGTTTTTACGCCAGTCTTGACTTGAAGAGTAAATACATCTATACTAATGGTATGTTAGTGGGGAAAATCGATGCTAACGAGGAATTGTATCAGTACTTCCATGATGGATTGGGTTCAATTACGATGATTTGTGATTCAACAGGCAGTTATCAGAATTTATACACTTATGATGATTTTGGAGATTTCAGGAAAAAGGATGAGGAAGTTTCGAACAGTTATTGTTATACCGGGCAGGAGAGGGATGAGGAACCTTCTGGTCTTTACAATTTAAGAGCAAGGTATTACGCGGCGGGGATGGGGAGGTTTACACAGGAGGACCCGATTATGCACCTTTCGATTCGAACAGATGCATTATTTGGTACTGACCCGGAAGCTATGTTTATCTTTGGTATGGCCCAACCGCAGGGATTGCACGGATATTCATATGTTTGGAATAATTCGGTTAATTGGATAGACCCGTTTGGTTTGTGTGAAAAGGACCCGTTTGATTTTTGTGCTGCTGCTAATGCTACTGTGGATATAGTTATAGGATTGGGTACTCGCCCGGAAGATTTCCTGATACTAGAAGCTCTTGAAGAGGATGGTATAATTAGGGAAGGCGTAACTAATCCGATGGTTTTAGGTTATATGGGAGCATTTACAGGTTTAGTGGGAACCGGAATAACAGGTTTCTCTATAATTGCTGCACCTGAAGGTCTTGTTCTTTTACCTGGAGGAATATCTTTATTATGGGTAAGCAAGACTTGTTGGCAGGATTTATATAATTATTATAAGGCTAAGAGGTAAAATCAGGAGGGAAAGTGATTAAGATTTTAGAAAGTTGGGAAACACTTTACTTTTATATAAGTTATTGTATAAGTTTAATTTTATCCTTTTTGGCATTCTTGCTTTATTATAGAACCCAAAACCGAAATCTTAGCAGAATTTTAGCGTTAGCTATATTTGTTTTATCAATACCGGTTATTCTTTTCATTGAAGCTTCGTACAACAAGGGGCTTCTTCTGATATTGTGCTGGGGGACAAGTGTTTGGTTGGGGATAGTGATTTATTTTTTATTTAGATTGTTCGCAAAATTGGTAAAGAAAATCAAAAAATAATGCATTAAAGGTTAATCATCAGTGAAAAAATACATAAATTCTCCTACACCTCCGAAGGCAGAAGGTTCAGGAAGATACACCTGAGGGATACGAGCGGAGTGGTGACGGCGGATACTACTTACTACGTATACGACGGGATGTTCGTGGTCGCCGAACTCGACGGACATCTTGACTTGAAGGCGAAATACATTTATGTTAATGGTATGCTGGTGGGGAAAATTACCTCCGATAATGAGTTGTATCAGTACTTCCATGATGGATTGGGTTCTATTACCATGATTTGTGATTCGAGTGGCACTTACCAGAATTTATACACCTATGATGATTTTGGAGATTTTAGGAAAAAGGATGAGTCCGTTAATAACAGTTACTGTTATACCGGACAGGAGAGGGATGAAGAACCATCGGGATTGTATAATTTAAGGGCGAG
>CAYWUC010000023.1:0-4287 GCA_964461395.1 uncultured bacterium | reverse complement strand
TCTTAACCGGGCTGCAAAATTGATAAAAAAACTCTCTAAGGATGATTTTCCGCAATCGGCGCCCATTATTATGGATGACGGAGAATTTTATCCGAGGTAATGATTATAAACTTATAAAATTTTAGGTGATTTTTGGATTTTTAGTTAAAGCTTATTTTACTTAAATGGAGGTAAATTGTCCTATTATGGAGGCTAAAGTTAAAAACAGGTTATTCTTCTCTATTTATTTGTTATTTTTTGTTGGTTTAGCGCTAAAAGCTTTTTATTCTGAAGCTTCACCAGATGTCCACGTCTGGGAAATGCAGGAAATCGTTCTTAAGGCAGAGAAACATTATGATAACTGTTATAAGGAAGTAGAATGTTGGGTAGATCTCGAAGGTCCTGATTTTTCCAAACGGGTTTACGGTTTTTGGGATGGAGATAATGTTTTTATTGTGCGGATGGTGGCAACAAAACCAGGTAAATGGACATGGAAAAGTGGGTCAAATCAAAAAAGCGATAATGGGCTGAACAATCATACAGGAGAATTCAATGCCGCCTCCTGGAGTGAAGAAGAAAAAAAAGAAAATCCGAATCATCATGGTTTTATTCGCCCAACCGATAATGGTCACGCTTTGCAATATGCTGACGGGACTCCGTTTTTTCTTCTCGGTGACACCTGGCTTGCCGGAGCTACATGGCGACTTCCTTTTAGAGGCGTTGCTTCCGCTGAAGATTACGTTCCCAGCCCGGGTATAGGTTTTGAAGATGCTGTGGCTTACCGCAGGAGACAGGGGTTTAATTCGGTAAGTATGATTGCCTGTTTTCCGAATTGGGAATCGGATTGTAATCCCAGTACTTACGCTGATAAAAATGATATTTACCTGCGGAATGCCTGGGAAAAGTTCGATTATTTTACTAAAGAAGGGGAGCTTACCGCGAAAAATATGAGAGATGAATACGGTAATAAACCTTTTCAAATGTCATCCGAACACAAAGGTGTTGCCGATTTTGACCGCATTGATCCTGAATATTTTAAAAACCTGGATAAGAAAATGCGGCATCTTTCAGACGAGGGTTTTGTACCTTTGTTGGAGACTGTAAGAAGAGATAATTGTCCGGCCTGGAAGGCGTATTTTGATTTCAACGAATCTTACGCGAGGTATGTTCAATACCTCGTTTCAAGGTATGGAGCATATAATATAATTTTCAGCGGCATACATCTGGATTGGATTCCAAGAGAATATAGCCTTACTGCGCTGGAGTTTAACAGAGCATTGACTTATCATTTTAGAAAATACGGAGGGCTGCCATTCGGACAGCCTCACACGACTCTAATAAATAATTCCACATACACTCAGTTTGGCCACGGGGAAGATTGCCCCTGGTTAACCATGCATAGTGTGGGCAATAAACCTCGAGACCATCGTGTTTCCGATTCCATTCAGGTACTTTTTAATCTTGAGCCTCCTTATCCGGCCATTAATTTTGAACCGTATTATACGGGCTGGGACCATGAGATAAATATGCCGGGTGGGGAACGTCCAGCGGCTAATTCGACTCGGGACAATTATTTCGCGCGCGCGCAGATGTACGGTTCGGTCCTTTCGGGAGGACTTTCCGGACATGTTCACGGAACATCCGCTTATGATATTACAACCACGGGAGAACCCGACGGAATGAGGCATCACTTTTGGGACGCTTTGAAATTTGAATCGGCTCTTTACATGCGGCACTTAGGCTCTTTTGTTCTATCTGAGGGGGATAAGTATAAAGAATTGGAACCCTGTCATGAAAATATATATCCCAGGAAGGCACCGAATAGTCCTGAGGAAGGTCTGGATGGTTGGGCATATATGATGCGTGCTCCTGAAAAAGATTTTGCCCTGCTTTATTTTGAGAACCGGTCGGTTCTTCCTTATTTGAGCGGTTTCATAGAAAATGAATCGTATAAATTTAGGTGGTTTGATCCCCGTAACGGGAAATGGGAAGATATCGTTCTGATTAAGTCGGATGAGAAGGGTGAATTGGAACTGCCGGCTTTTCCCGATGGAAAAGATCCATCGGTGACCGACTGGGCGGCGAAAATTATTGAGTAAATGTTAAAAAGAAAGGGTATGAAGATTAATAAAAAATTTAATTGCATTATAATATTAATTAGTACTGTTTTATTAGCTTTAAGCTGTGGAAATAACAATACGGGACCGGATGATGAATGGGCTTATCCTGAATTTGCAAATGAGGCGGAGGTTATTATCAACGGTTATAATAAAGACGCGATGGAACCTTTTATCAGTAAGGACGGCAATTTTTTGTTTTTCAATAGTCTAAATGACGGAGACAGTACAAGTTTATATTATGCAACAAGAGCAAATGATACTGTTTTTAATTTTGAAGGGGAGATATCGGGTGCAAATGGACCGGTCCCGCATTTAGATGCTGTTGCAAGTATGGATATTAATAATGTATTCTATTTTGTTTCTACGAGGGACTATCCGGTTGTATTTGAAAATTACCGGACCGGAGAATTTGATAACGGAGTAATCACCGATGTTAAACCTTTAATGGGGGATTTCTATATTTATGACCCGGGATGGTTAATCATGGATGCTGAAATAAATCGGGAGGGAGACTTATTGTATTATGTCAACGCGCAGTTTACCGGCAATCCCTTACCTGATCAGGCGTACCTTGGTATAGCGGAAAAACAGGATTCCGCGTTCGAAAAACTTGGATCTTCGGATAATATACTCGAGAATGTAAATGACCCCGATTATCTTGTTTACGCGCCCTGTGTTTCATCGGATGGCAATGAATTGTATTTTACAAGAATACGAAAAGGAATGTTAATTACGCAGATATGCGTCTCTGTTAAGTCCGATACTGCCCTAACTTTTAGTGTTCCGGAATGGATAGAGATAGAAGGTAATGCGGTAGAGGCTCCGAGTGTAACAAATAACGGAGAAAGATTGTATTATCATAAAAAACTCAGCAGGGATAATAAATATCATATATTTACAATGAAGAGGGAATAGTAAATTGTCCAAGTTTTTTAACTTTAAGAGATAAGGGGGTATTTGAAGAATGCATACAAAAAAAATTGTAAGCCATATAAGAATTTTATTTCTATACCTTTTAGTAATAAGTTTTTCTTTTGGTTTTTTTTCGTGTAAAAAATCCGATGAGATTGAAACCGAAATTTTTTGGACGGAAGATAATTCCCCTGAAGTAATAGGAAACATGGTTATTAATGATTTGTTTACAAGGCCTGATTTAATGATGTATGTAACCGATTTTTGGACAGGAGTTCATTATGCGGAAGCCTGCACCGGTTTTGGAGCTGCGAGATTGGCCGGTTTATTAAAGGATTCGGATATCATTAATAAATTATCGGTTCGTTATACAAAAGTAATAGAGGATAGTCTGGTCAAGGGTGCCGCGCATGTGGACGCGAATGTTTATGGTATACTGCCTCTTGAATTGTATATGCAGGGAGGAGAAGAAAAATTTTTAGAGCAGGGTCTCAAATTGGCTGATGGTCAATGGGAAGATACTCTTACGAACGGCTTGACGAGTCAGGTAAGATATTGGATCGATGACATATGGATGATTGCCAGTTTACAGGTTCAGGCATACAGAGCCACAGGTAATGAAATATATTTAGAAAGAGCGGCTAAGGTTACCGACTCTTACCTTAATAAATTACAGCAGCCGAACGGATTATTTTATCACGGAGAAAATGCTCCATTTTTCTGGGGAAGAGGTAATGGTTGGGTTGCTGCAGGGTTGGCGGAATTGTTGTCGGAATTACCCGAGAGTAATAAATATTATCAATCGATTTCAGAAGGGTATAAAAAAATGATGAATGCTTTGCTTGAATATCAATCTGAAGAGGGCATGTGGCGACAGTTAATAGATAACGAGGAGGCTTGGAAGGAGACTTCATCTACAGCGATGTTCGGTTACGCTATAACTGTGGGAGTTAAAAAAGGGTTTTTGCCTGAAGATAAATTTACTCCCGCGTATCAAAAAGCATGGAAGGCTTTGGTTGGGTATATCGGGGAAAATGGGAAAATAACGGATGTTTGCGCCGGTACGGGGAAAGGCGATAATATAGATTATTATCTTGATCGTCCAAGGATAACAGGAGATTTACACGGTCAGGCACCTATCTTATGGTTTGCTTATAGCTTGTTGGCAAGTTATTAGGTCTTGGATTTTAGGTATTAGGTTTTAGGAAAAAGAAAGGGATTTTTTTTGACTAGGAAGAAATTTAGATATGATCATATTATGAAAAAATTGGTAATT
>CAYWUC010000022.1:0-4405 GCA_964461395.1 uncultured bacterium | reverse complement strand
GTAACAACGCATCCGTGTTTTACCTGTGCTAAAATGTTAATAAACGCGGGAATAAAAGAAATTATTTACAAAGATGGTTATCCGGATGAGTTTGCGCGTGAAATTCTTGAGGAAGCGGGAGTTAAAGTTGTTCAGTTTGATGGGCTGATGAAAGGAAAGAAGGACAACAAAGAATAAGAAAACTAAGAAACAACGAATAGCGCTAATGACATGAATAAAATCCCAAATTATTTTTTCTAATCATTCGTGAAATTTTTGCAATTTGTTGTTAAAAAGAGGTTGTTAAGGGAGGAACGATAAAAAATTCTCTGTTCTCTGTGGCAATATCTGGTTGCCAGATACCGGGTCCTAGGTCCTGGTATCTTCAAATCCGTAAATTGGTAAATTGGTTAATTAGTAAATTAGTAGTTAAGAATTGGAATTTAGAAGTTGGAATGAAGCAACAAAAAAGACTCAGTGGGTTCTGTCTGTTTTTATTTTTTGCTATGGGATTGTATTCTCAAGATTTTGAGAAGCTTTCGTATGGTAAATTCATAGATGTGGAAGTAAAGATAAGGACTTTTCTCGGTGATTTTTCTAGAAATTATTACGGTAATAAGGCTCCGGCTAAGCTCGATATTTTATGGAAAAAGTATCTGGGTAGCGGAAAAACTTTTGTTCCTCATAAGGGAGGAGAGACCGTATGGTCCGGGTGTGGCTGGACAGGTCAGCCTCTTTTGGTAAAAGAAGACGGTAAGTACTATTTAATACAGGGCGCGTACGATCATAATTTAAAGAAAATCGAAGCGAATACCGGTAAAACCATTTGGGAATACGAATATGATGATGTGCTTAAGGGTACAGGCACAATCTGGTCGAACAAATATGCTAAGAATTTCGGTAAAAGCCTTATAATACTTCAGGGGAGTAGGAAAGGTTCTAAAAATTCCTTTAGCGGTCATGTGGTTCCGAGTTTTAGAGCAGTATCATATTTTTATGGTATAGAATATTGGCGTTTAAACGTAAAAAGAACAGCAAGTTACAGCAGAGATGTAGATGCTTCCGCCGTTGTTCTTAATGATACCGTTTATATTGGATTGGAAAACGCTCTCTTTACTGTTTTGAATCCAAATCCGGATAGCGTTATTAAAAAAGATGGTATTGTTCAGCCTAAGGTATATCAGGAGTTAAATCTTTATGAAAATAAAGATATCGCTAAACACAGAGGAAATCTGGTTGTTGAATCTTCACCCTGTCTTTTGAACGGTCGTATTTACATAACCGCGGGTTCCGGTCATGTTTACGGTTATAATCTTAAAACAAAGAAAATAGATTGGGATTTTCACATAGGTTCGGATATGGATGGCTCTCCGGTTGTCACCGAAGATAGCTGCATACTTGTTACTGTTGAAAAGCAGTATATATCGGGAAAAGGGGGAGTATTTAAACTCGATCCTTCAAAGAGTGAGTCTGAAGCAGTCCGGTGGTATTTTCCGACCAATAATGCGACATTAGCAGAGTGGAAAGGAGGGGTTGTCGGTTCTGTCGGTGTTAATGACAGAACAAGACCCGAAAATCATTCCTATCTCGCGGCTTTTATAGGTATCGACGGAAATTTGTATGTTGTCAATCATAAAGAAATAGATGATAGGAAAGGGAAAGTGAAAGGACCGAATAACAAAAAAACTTACCCGACCCCGAAACTTGTATTTAAAAAAAGAGTAGGGGGTTCGATTTCCACTCCTATTATTGTTGGGAATAGACTTGTCGCTACCGGATACGGAGGAATACACCTTTTTGAATTCGACGAAAAAGGGAATTTTGAACTTTTGGATAAAAAATATATGGGGTCATTCGAGGCAACCGCTATCGCGTGGGATGGCAAAATTTATGTCGGTTCGAGAAACGGATATTTGTACTGTTTTGGTGAAAAGGAAGATACGGTAAAGGCGAGCAATGAATAAAGCACAAAGAAAAGCTAGTCCAAAGTCCAATGTCCAACGTTCAAAGTCAAAACTAAATCCTAAATCCCAAATCCTAACTTCTGAATCGACTATTCAACAATTTAACTATGTCCCTCTACCGGGAACACTTACCATGGGACATTTAACAGGGAGGTTATTATGTTTATTGAAAAATTGATGAATGATCTCGGAGTGCCAGGATTTGTAGTGCTGTCAATACTTGGATTTTTATTATTGGTATATGCAATAGTAAAGATTTCCACGAAGATGGTTGAAAAGAAGCTTAAACCACTTGCTGAAATGCTTAATGCCGAAATAAAATCTTCTTTTTTACTTGGTAGTTATATTAATATATTGAGTTACGGGCCCGAAATCCATTTCAGGTTAACCCTTGGAGGAAAAAATTCTCCTCAATACTTATATTTAGAATTGTTGAATCCTGTGGGATTTGGCTTTAAGATTACCAGAAGACAAGTTTTAAACGAAATATTTTTCCGCTGGGGGAAAGAAGTTGAGCTGAATGACGTTTCTTTTGACGAAGAGTTTTTAATTCGGGCGGATAAACCTTTGGAGGCAGGGTCTTATTTAATGGATTCAAAACGTAAGGATGCTATAAAATATTTTTTCGAGAACGGGTTTACGGAAATAAAAGCAAATGCGAAAGGTGTTTATGCAAGTAAACCAAACTACACTAATGATGATATTGTTTCGGAAAAAGTTCGGACTTATCTGGATAATCTAAACAGTTTCACGAGAATGTAATATTTCATATTAATCCCATGCATCGATCCATAACTTTACACTTTTGTCCCGGACAAAAGTGTAAAGTTATGGGAGAACTTTGATGTTTTCGTGGATTGTTTGGCGGGATAGGTGAAGTAAATCTGCTATCTCAGTTATTGAGTTTCCGTTTGATATTAATTGTTCTATTAAATATTTTCTTGCTTTCTTTTCTTCCGGAGTTTTGACTCTTGGAGTTTTTTTGGACTTTTCAATCATGTGATCTAACTCTGACATTCTCTTATTAATTCTAATCGCCTTAATCTTTGCTTTTTCGACAAATCGTTTTATTTTTTTAGCTTCTATAAATTTTCCGCCTTTAATTTTCGTTGATTGCCTTAAAAGCTCAGAATATTTCTTTCGTGCAATATTTGGATTGCTGTCTATTATCTTAAGAACCTTATCATAGTTTACAAAGGTTCTTTTTGGGCTTTCCGTATAAAGGGAAAGAGAGCTCCATCTATACCTATCAAAATATTCTGTTAAACCGGCATTATAAGGATTTAAGTGTATATAGCAGGAAGCTGCAAGCAGGTAATTATCATGATTGACAAGACTCGATCTGAATCTTCCGCAGAAAACGTGGCCCTTTCGCTTATACTTATAGTTGTAATACATAGCATATTTTCCGAAAAGTTCCTTCATTGCTTTAGATAGATTTATTTCTTTTATCTGAACTAGAAGATGAAGGTGATTCTCTAGTAGGGAAAAGCAGAAAAGATTTAAATTAAATTTTTCAACCGTTTTCTTTAATTCCGAAAGGAATTTAAGATAGTCTCCTTTTTCCACAAAAACAATTTCCCTGCCAGGAGCCCTTTGAGTTATATGATATACTGCTCCTGGATATACAATCCTTTTTTTGATGGTTAAATAACCGCTGATTTCTTGGTTTCTAATTTTCTCCAATATTCGCATAATTAATTCTACTTAATTATTTTGTTTTGTCAAATAATGCGCATTAACTTTACACTTTTGTCCGGGACAAAAGTGTAAAGTTGGGGAATGGGGTTTTTATGCCGGTTTTACTTCCGGAGCGATAAATCCTTGCGGGGGTTGAGCTTCTTTTATGTCTCCGTATTTTTCTTCATACTTTTTAACGTTATCGGAGAGTGCGTTAATAATGCGTTTCATATGTCCGGGACTGGTAATGACTCTCGCTGTGACACTTCCCGCGGGAGGTGATGCCATTATAAAATCCATAATAAATTCTTCTTTTGTGTGTAATACTATCATATGGTTGGCGTATGAGCCACCCATTATTTTTTCAGGGAATCTAACTTTAATTTCTTTTTGTTCTTTTCCCAAAGTTTCCTCCTTTTTGTTTATTTAATTATAATTATAGAGGAAAATTAGTCAAGCCGTTGAAGAACCTCAAATCATGAGTCTCTTTACTTGAATTCTGTTAGTGTGCAGGTCTGTCAATTTGTTTTTTTAGATATTCTACTTTCGTTGTTGCTATGGGAGAATATTTTTTATATTGACAATGATTATAATTTTTCTTATAATATTATGATAATAATGTTATGCTACAATATACATAACGTAATTTGTTGTTAGCTGCGTGGGATTTTTGAAGGAGTTTTATATTTTTTAACATAAGTGTTTTTGCTGCTAAGTGTTAGTAAATATAATTATTTGTTATGAGGAGGTAAAATGAAGATTAAAAATAGTCTAATATTATT
>CAYWUC010000021.1:0-4705 GCA_964461395.1 uncultured bacterium | reverse complement strand
CTGCAGGCAGCTAAAAAAGCTAAAGAAGCTATAGAAACATATATGGAAGGATTAAAGTCCAGAGAGAAAAAATAGTAAAATTGCCGAATAGTTAAATCGACCATCCCCTCACTCTTTTTTTTATTTGACTATTTCTCTATTTAACCATTCAACGGATCCGTAGGATAACATCCGCAGGATCAGTAATCATTCAAGATATTCAAGAACTATCCTGAGCATTCGCCAAATAGGTTCCGCGGCTCCCCACAGGAGCTGATCCCCCACACTGAAACAGGTGAGATACTCAGGACCGAGATTCATTTTTCTTATACGTCCGACTGGAACGGTCAAGTTTCCGGAAACAGCAGCCGGAGTAAGTTCTGAAATAGTATCATCATAGGTATTAGGGACTACTTTCACCCACTGGTGAGCTTCCGCAATCATACTCTCTATTTCACCCAGTGGAATATCTTTATTTAATTTAATAGTAAATCCCTGACTATGACATCTCATAGCACCTACACGAACACAGATACCATCCACGAGAATTTTTTTCTCTGTCTGTAAAATTTTATTGGTCTCCACCATTCCTTTCCATTCCTCCCTGGTCTGCCCGTTATTCACAGCAGAATCGATCCACGGTATGAGACTCGCGGCAAGAGGAACCTTGAAAACTTCAACAGGCATTGAATCTTTACTCAATTCCTTGGTTATAACTGAATCCAACTCGAGAGCGGCAATTGAAGGATCGTCAAGTAAATTTTTTACGGAGTCGCTTAACACAGCCATTTGTTTTACAAGCTCTATCATATTTTTGGCTCCGCCGCCTGATGCAGCCTGATAGGTCATAGAAGAAACCCACTCTATACAATCATTTTCAAACAGCCCGGATAAAGCCATAAGCATAAGACTCACCGTACAATTACCACCGATATATGAACGAATCCCGGAAGCAAGAGATTTATCGATGACATCTCTGTTAACAGGATCAAGAATTATAACGGAATCATCCTCCATCCGGAGTTTCGAGGACGCATCTATCCAGTATCCCTGCCAGCTGTTTTTTCGTAGTTCAGGATAAACTTTTCCGGTATAATCACTTCCCTGACAGCTTACGATAATATCAAGCTCGGAAAGAATGCTCAAATCAAAAGCATCCTGAAGTTTGGGTATATCAATACCTATCGAAGGACCATCCTGCCCAACTTGAGAAGTAGAAAAGAATAAAGGCTCGAAACCTTTAAAAGCATCTTCTTCTTTCATTCTTTGCATTAACACAGACCCAACCATTCCTCTCCACCCGATAAAACCAACTTTAAACATTTAATTTGCCTCCTTTTAGCAAGAAGTATAATAGTTAGCTTTCGGGTATTGTCAAGGACTAAAGTCTCATACAAAGACACGAAGATTTTTTTGTTACCATTTAACTATTCAACAAATTTACTTATTAACCATTTCCTTTTTTTTGGAAATAATTTATGTAAGGGTTACCCCCGAATCAATACTCAGGACAATCATAGCCTTGACTTTTATTCTATACCCTTTATTATTCCGAGTAAAAAGGAGCTTAAAACAAATGATTACTCACAGTTTAGGATTCCCGCGGATAGGAATTAAAAGAGAATTAAAAAAGACAATCGAAAATTACTGGAAAGGCGAACTTTCAAGAGAAGAACTTTTTCTCGCGGCAAAAGATTTAAGAAAGCGCCACTGGCAGCTGCAAAAACAAAACGGAATAGATCTTGTCCCGGTAGGCGATTTTTCGCTTTACGACCAGATACTCGATATGACGGCAACCCTGGGAGCAGTACCCGAGCGTTTCGTTTTCGAAGGCAATACAGTCGATATTAAAACTTATTTTGATATGGCAAGAGGAAAAGGTGATGCTGCCGCAATGGAAATGACAAAATGGTTTGATACAAACTACCATTATATAGTTCCCGAATTTGAACCCAATCAAACTTTTAAACTTTCAAGCGAAAAAATTTTCGAAGAAGTAAAAGAAGCAATCGACGAGGGCTACCAGGCAAAACCCGTTTTACCCGGACCTCTTACATACATCTTTCTCGGAAAAGAAACAGAAGCGGTCTCCGACCGTTTTAATTATTTAGACTCGATCTTGAAAGTTTACGAAGAAATCTTATCCCGTCTCTCCAGCCCTTGCGAATGGATACAGCTGGACGAACCAATTCTCGTTCTTGACCTAGATTCAGAAGTTAAAGAATATTTCAAAGAAACGTATGAAAGACTAACAAAAGCGGCGGGTCAAATGAAAATATTACTTGCGACGTATTTCGGATCACTCGGTTCGAACGAAGAGCTTGCTCTTTCTCTACCTGTATCAGGTTTACATCTCGATTTAGTCAGAGCTCCAGAACAGTTAGACTCGGTTCTGAAAAATATCGATTCGGATAAAACGCTTTCGCTTGGAGTTGTAAACGGAAGAAATATCTGGAAAACAAATTTCGATAAAGCAGTAGGTATGGTAAGAAAAGCCTCCAAAGCCATAGGAGAAAAAAAGGTAATGGTAGCTCCTTCATGTTCTCTTCTGCATGTACCTGTTGATCTCGATGAAGAAACCGCTCTGCCTGATGAAATAAAAAATTGGATGGCTTTCGCAAAGCAAAAATGTAACGAATTGCATATAATCCGCGATGCTGCTATCGGTAAGGATGTTTCTAATGAATTAAAACGAAATAAAGAAGCTCTACAGTCTAGAAAAGAAAGTCCTTTAGCCACAAATAAATCCGTCCAGGAAAAACTACAAAATATATCAAAAGAAATGCTGACAAGAAAATCGACATTTGATTCCCGTATAAAAAAACAAAACGAAAATCTGGATTTACCGCTGCTTCCGACAACAACTATCGGCTCTTTCCCGCAAACGAAAGAAATTCGACAATTACGCTCTAAATTCAAAAAAAGTGAAATATCCGAAGAAAATTACAAGAATAGCATAAAAGGCTTTATAAAAGAAGTAATAGACAAACAGGAAGAACTCAATCTGGACGTTTTTGTCCACGGTGAACCGGAGAGGAATGACATGGTGGAATATTTCGGAGAGCAACTTAAAGGTTACTGTTTTTCAAAGAACGGATGGGTGCAGAGTTACGGAACCAGGTGCGTAAAACCTCCAATCCTTTTCGGAGATGTTATTCGTCCTGAACCTATGACAGTCGATTGGATCACTTATGCTCAATCTCTTACCGATAAACCGATGAAAGGCATGTTAACAGGTCCTGTTACAATACTCTGCTGGAGTTTCGTCCGTGACGACCAGCCTCGTAGCGTTACCTGTAAACAGATAGCACTCGCGTTAAGGGAAGAAGTAAAAGACCTCGAGGAAGCCGGAATAGGAGTAATACAGGTTGATGAACCAGCAATAAGAGAAGGATTGCCTTTACGAAAAAAAGACTGGGAGAACTACTTGCAGTGGGCGATTGATTGTTTCCGTCTTTCGGTCTCCGGGGTTAAGGACGAAACACAAATACACACTCACATGTGTTACAGTGAATTCAATGATATCATCGAATGGATAGCAAAAATGGATGCCGATGTTATAAGTATCGAAGCAAGCCGTTCGAAGATGGAATTATTAAAAGCTTTTAAGGACTTTCATTATCCTAATGAAATAGGACCAGGTGTTTACGACATTCACAGTCCTCGTATACCGTCCAAGGAAGAAATGAAGAACTTAATTAAAAAAGCTATTGAGGTAATTCCTTTAGAAAAACTCTGGGTAAACCCCGACTGCGGTCTAAAAACCAGAAATTGGGAAGAGACTATTCCCTCCCTTCGGAATATGGTAGAAGCGGCGAAAGAACTGCGAGAAGAAATTTAGCCACGGATTAACACGAAAAACAGAAGGATTAGAAGCTGTATAACTTAGTGGTAAATAATATGTGGTACGTGATAGGCTGTAAGTGGAAAGTGTTTTTTCTTAATATTTGCTTTTCTTATGTTCTCTTTATCTAATCCTTAATCCTCACCTGGCTATCTGCTAATCCTAAATTGGTCTTTACAAGTAAAAGTATTTTGTTAATATAATAACATGAAAAAATATCATATTATCTCTTTCATTCTTTTTTTATTAATAGTTTCTTGTGAAAATGATTCCATATATATCGATTATGGAGATTGGCCTTACACTGATAATACAGGTCTAACCGATCCATACAATCTCACTACTGTCGGCGATACAACTATTACGGCATCCGACGCCACAGTTGAAAACCTCAATGTCATAGGACAATTAACCATTCAGGCTAATAATGTAACTATCAAGAATTGTAGAATATGGGGTGGAAGGTATTACGGTGTCGTAGTTATGTCCGGCTATTCGGAAAATGTTATTGAAGATTGCGATATAGGTAAAAATTATACAAACAGTTCTAAAGGTATCCTAATAAATACGGAAGAAAATACCGAAATAACAATAAGGAGATGTCATATACATCATGTCGGAGACGGGATTTTTGGGGGAGGCGGAAATGATACTGCTCTAAATTGTAAACTCACCGTTCAAGATTGCTATATTTCGAATATAAGAGAAACAGACGGAGACGATAATGTCGAAACCATCGACGACCATAAAGGTGACGGAATGGAATTTCTGGGACAAATACGTGAAGCTCTAATACAACACAATAGCATCTATGTCCCAAGTGATCAAACATCATGTATTCTTTTTCAATCTAATTGGGGAAATTTAAGAAATATTACAATC
>CAYWUC010000020.1:0-3670 GCA_964461395.1 uncultured bacterium | reverse complement strand
GTGCCTTTTGCTTTCGTGGGAGTCTCTCTTGCTTACTGGGTTAGTTTTCAATCGATGAGCCTCATGGGGATGGTCGGAATCGCGATGCTTGTAGGTATTGTTGTTAATAACGCGATCGTTATGATAGATTATTTTAATATCTTGCGCAAAAGAGGTTTGGAGTTGACTGAAGCTGTTAAAACCGGTGCTAAAAGAAGGTTGAGACCTATACTTATGACTACCGGAACAACCGTGTTTGGTCTTCTGCCGCTTGCTCTGTCGACCGGCAGTGGTTCTACTTTGTGGAAGTCGCTAGGAATCTCGGTTGTTGGAGGTATGATCGTTTCATCCTTCATAACATTGCTTTTAATACCGACTTTATATATGATTTTTGAATCAAAGTTAAAAAGGAGATTGTCAAAATGAAACAGATTGAAGCTGTCATATTTATGGGTTTACAGGACCAGTTTCAGAATGTGATAGAGGAAGAAAAAATAGATGAATATTTCATGACACCCAAAGTTATAGGTAAATTAGCTGGAACCGATCCTAAACTTGATACACATATATGGCCGGGGTACTTTGCACAGTATAAATTCTGTCTGGATGATAAGAAGTACGAAGGTTTTAGGAAGAGGATCGAAAAAGTGAAAGATGATTGGGTCAAAGAAGGTTTTTTGCTTATGGTAAACGAAATCCAGGAAAGGTGCGGAGGTTGTTCATGATCATTTATATTTTGTTGTCGTTGACATTAGGACTCGAAGGAGGTATGTCGCAGTTGAAAGGTGAAGATATAGTTTCTTCTTCGTTTGGGCCTTTTTTGGGCGGTTTCTGCGAAATCCCTGTAACTCCTAATTTGAGTTATAGTATATCTTTCACAGGTGGAAAAGCTGAAGCTTCAAGTAATTCAATGGTAATGGATACTTCGGGACAAATGTTTTCCGGGGTTGTGGGAGAGGATTTTCAATCTTTTCGGGGAGATCTTTCTGTTAACTGGGCTCCGCTTACGGGTGGTTTTTCTCCGTATTTATCCGGGCGATTGGGGTTGAGTCAGTGGAAATTCGTAAACGGTAGCGGAGATATTGTGTTAAGTCTTAATGGAAATAATTTTGAGGGCTTAAGTCTTTTTCTCGGAGGAGGAGCGGGTCTAAAAGGAAAAATAGCTGGTTTTATTCTTGCTGTTGAAGGCTTTTCGGATTTTGTTTTTTCCGAGGACAAAGATTGGTATGAGGGATTCGGAGGTTACGATGATAATGAATGGACTTTTAATGTTATGTTTAAATTAGGAAAGGAGTTTTAAGTGTTATTTTTATTGTTAGGGTTATCAGTGGGTTATGTTTCCGTCGACAAGGATTATACTATTCAACTGGGAATGAATGAGCTAAATGAGGGAATCGAGTCTATTAATCATGAGTTTGAAAAGGAACAATGGGGTTGGGGAGGTTCTTTATTTCTTGTTGAGAACAACCTGGCTTTCAAGGCGAAAATGCTTAAAGGAAATGAAATGGCGGATCTGGATTCGATATCTCTTGGGCTCTTCTTTGATACAAAATTGTTTGAACTTGGTTACGCTTTTGAATTTTCTCGATTTATATTTTGCTTAAGTGGAGGTGGGGGACAGTCTTCAATGAATTTGAAATCTGTTAAAGAGTCTGGGACGATCGATTTTCCTGTGTCTCTTTTAAATCCTGAGGGAAGCGTTGACTATAAAGGTTCTTCTTTTGTTCTCTCCGCGAGCGCCGATGTCCTGTTCGCTCTTTCGGATTATTTGGGTTTTGGTGTTTCTGCCGGTTATGTTCACGGTATAAGTACTCCGGAAATGGTAATAGAGAAAATGGTAGATATTGAAATACTAAACGCCCCACAGATACCGCTAAATCAAGCTTATGTGAAATTTATTTTCGCGGTGGGTGATTTTGCGAATCTGTAACACACCACCCCGCAACCCAAATTAATCTCACACAAAGACACAGAGAACACAAAGTTTTTATTTTTTGTTTTTTCACTAAACTGCGCCACTATTTAACTACTAGCCTGTATTCTTCGGATCATTCGAATATAATATTAGTTAATTTTTTAATTGTTAAGAAGATTGCAATTCCTACATAATTTTATATATAAAAGGGGGTTGGATGTTGGGTTTTAAGAACAAATTAAATGAGTGGTGTGTGTGGCTCTGTGCTCTTTGTGGCTTTGTGTGAGATTATTTTTTTGGGAGGAGGTAGGCATCACCTTGACAGAGAGAGAAACTCTATTTATAATGGCAAATATAAGAAAGAGGCTATAAAATAAAAGGAGGACAAGCTATGGCAGACAAAGATGGAATTCAAAAAACTCACAATTATCACCTGGATATCCCCATGAAAAATGAACCTTTTACACTTCGCGGTTCAAACTCACTTGCCTGGGGAATGAAAAATAGGTTTTCTAATATTTTTAATCCTGATACTAATCGTACCGTAATGCTTGCTATAGATCACGGATATTTTCTCGGTCCGACCACAGGTTTGGAGAGAATTGATGTAAGCATTGTTCCACTGCTTCCTTACGCTGATACCCTGATGTGTACACGAGGAATATTACGCTCGACTATTCCCCCAACTTTCACGAAAGGAATAGTTCTTAGAGCTAGTGGTGGGCCAAGTATACTCAGAGAATTATCAAATGAGGAGATCGCTGTTGATATCGAAGATGCAATTCGTCTGAATGTTGCCGCGCTCGCAGTTCAGGTTTTTATTGGAGGCGAGTTTGAAACCAAATCTATACACAATCTAACACGGCTTGTGGATATGGGTAATAGATATGGCATTCCCGTTCTTGGTGTTACTGCGGTAGGCAAAGATATGAAAAGGGACGCTAAATATATGCGTCTTGCAACGAGAATCTGTGCAGAACTGGGAGCGTCTTACGTTAAGACGTATTATGTTCCGGATGACTTTGAGACTGTAACAGCAGTCTGTCCTGTCCCCATAGTTATAGCCGGAGGAAAGAAGATTCCGGAACTAGAAGCTCTCGAGATGGCATACAATGCAATACAGCAGGGAGCCTGTGGAGTTGATATGGGACGGAATATATTCCAGGCCGAAGCTCCTATTGCGATGATTCAAGCAGTAAGGAAAGTTGTTCATGAAAATATGTCACCTAAAGAGGCATTTAAATTATATCAGACTTTGAAGAAAGAAAAAAAGTAGAAATGGTCTATGTCGGCTAATAAAGCCTTTAATCTTCTTCGTGAATGTTCGCCCACTCTTAGTGTGGGTATAACATCAGCTGATTTTTTGAACATTGGGAAAGAAGTTGAATTACTCGAAAGTACGGATATAAAGTTAATGCATTTTGATATTATGGATGGGTGCTTTGTGGAAAGGTTGACGGTAGGACCGATATTTGTAAAGGCTGTAAAAACTAAATTATTAAAAGATGTACATTTGATGATTCAGAATCCGGAAGAAAAAGTTCAGAGTTATGTGGATGCCGGTGCCGACTTAATTACAGTTCATGTGGAATCCTCTAGAGATATTCGCTTGATTCTCAAGAAACTTGAAAAAACGGAAAACAAAAATGATCCGGAAAGAGGTCTAATAAGGGGTGTTGCCGTAAATCCCGATACGCCGGTTGACCATCTTAAAGGGTTACTCGACGATATTGAGATGATAGTAATCCTTGCTGTAAATATTCAAAAGCAAGGATT
>CAYWUC010000019.1:0-2683 GCA_964461395.1 uncultured bacterium | reverse complement strand
TGAAGGTTTTCTGGATAATAAGCTCCCGACAAAAAATCTGATTTACGCGATAAAAATAGAAGGTCTCTTTAAATATGTTAGAACGCGCAGCGTCCCCGCCCAGGAAAAACCATATCCTCCACTTGCTGAAGTTGTAAAAACTCAGCCAGAATTTGAATTTTACAATATTAAAGGAACATTGGTGGGGTTTAGACTGCCTGAGTATTTAAGCGGAATTAACGTACCGAAATATCATCTCCACTTTATCACGGAAGACAAAAGAGGAGGAGGACACCTGCTAGAGTGCGAAACTGCAACTGTAAAAATCGATATAGATTTTACAGAAAAAATTTTCGTATCTTTACCGGAAACAAAAGAATTCTACGATGCAGATTTAATTAAAAAAGGAGACCTGAAAAAAGTCGAGAGATAAACTTTTGTAACCTTTTTCGATCGATTATATTAACCAAACGAAAGTACAGTTGGATAAACTTCGGAACTAAAATTTGATTCTTGAATCAAAATAGATAAACAACCCCAAAAGGAGGGATAAATGAAAAGAGTATCAATTATAATGTGTCTTCTAATAGTAAGTTTGCTCACTATTCCAATGAATGCGCAACTAAAAGAAAGCTCCGGTGAAAAAGATGCTTCTTCTCCATATTTCCTGGTACAGGGAGATACAGATGTGGAAAGCTTTCCGCTCCTTGAAACAAGAGCAGATGTAAACATTGCCGGAGTAACAGCGGAAATCGAATTGACTCAGGTTTACAAAAACGATGGAAAGAAAACCATCGAAGCCGTCTACGTATTCCCGCTTGGAACAAAATCCGCGATTCATGCTATGAGAATGGAAATAGGAGAACGGATAATAGACGCGGAAATAGAGGAAACGGAAAAAGCAAAACAAATATATGAAGACGCGAAAGACGATGGGAAAGTCGCATCTCTTCTGGAGCAAAAACGCCCGAATGTTTTCCAGATGAAAGTTGCCAATATCATGCCCGGTGACGAAATAAAGGTAATCGTCAAATATACAGAAATCCTCGTTCCGGAGAAAGGTATTTATGAATATGTATTTCCGACAGTTGTTGGACCGAGATTCACGGGAGAACAAAAGGAGAAGGAAGATTGGACTGCCTCCCCTTATCTGCACGAAAAGGAAAATCCTCCCTATAAATTCGACATAAAAGTCAATCTTAAAACAGGAATTCCCATATCGAATATTTCCGTACCAACACATAATGTTAATATAGATAAAAACAAAGACGAAGCAGTAATATCTTTATCGAAAAAAGATAAATACGGAGGCAACAGAGATTTTATTCTTAGATATTCTTTAGAGGGGAATAAAATACAAACGGGACTACTACTATATCCCGGAAAGGAAGAAAAATTCTTTCTTCTAATGCTCGAACCTCCGGAAAAAGTAAACATTAATATGGTTCCTCCCCGTGAGTATCTTTTCGTTGTAGATGTTTCAGGTTCGATGCACGGTTTTCCACTCGACGTGTCAAAAGCTCTTATGAAGGATATTATCGGGAACTTAAGAGAACAGGATTATTTTAACATTCTTTTCTTCGCGGGAGGTTCTTCCGTTCTATCAGAAGAACCGCTTTCCGCGACAAAAGCAAATAAAAAGAAAGCAATAGAAATGGTTATGTCTCAAACCGGCGGAGGCGGAACGAGATTACTGGATGCTCTAAAGAGAATATCAACTCTTCCTAAAAAAGAAGGTCTCTCAAGAATTATCGTGGCTGCCACCGATGGTTATATTTCAGTAGAAAAAGAAGCTTTCGACCATATAAGAGAAAATCTCGGAGAAAACAATTTCTTTGCCTTCGGTATTGGTTCATCGGTAAACAGATATCTTATAGAAGGAATGGCGAGAGCCGGAAAAGGTGAACCTTTTATCGTTACAAATCAAAATGAGGCTAAAGAAAAAGCGGACAAATTCTTAAGTTACATTCAACATCCTCTGCTAACCGATATAAAAACTACCTTTAAAGGATTCGATGCTTACGACATTGAACCTATAAGTATGCCTGATCTTTTCGCGGAAAGACCGCTTGTGCTTTTCGGTAAATACAAAAAAGCATCCGGTAGTATAACAGTAACCGGAAGAACGCCGAGGGGGAAATACAAGAAAGAAATAAAAGTTGAATCTTCGATGGAAGATAAGGACAATTCTGCCATAAAGTATCTCTGGGCAAGGGAGCGAATCGCGACACTTGACGATTACGGAAAAGTAGGGTCTGATGTAAAAGATGAAGTCACCAAACTAGGACTCAAGTATCATTTAATGACTCAATATACCTCATTTGTTGCCGTGGATAAAATTATTCGTAAAACCGGAGAAGTCGTTACCGTAAAACAACCTTTGCCTCTTCCCCAGGGAGTTAGCGATTACGCGGTTGGGGAATATTCTTCTGCATCAAGATTCGGATTAGGTGGAGGGCTTATGAAGTCTAAAGCTCCGATGGCGGTAGAATATGTTACGACGACGGAGAAAAAGGATAAAGAAGAAGAACTAAAAGAGCAAAGGGCAAAAAAATCAACCTTTTATATCAACAACGCAACTTTAGGCCCAAAAACCGACCTTAAAAAACTCGAAGCATTTCTTGCCGACGAACTTGGAATGAGTTTTGAAGTTATCTTTAAAAATTGGAACCTTAAGACCTTAACTCTCTTACTCGAAGTAGAT
>CAYWUC010000018.1:0-2554 GCA_964461395.1 uncultured bacterium | reverse complement strand
TAAGACTTGCCCAGATGAGTAGAGCGGTAGGAATACATTTAATACTTGCGACTCAGAGGCCTTCGGTCGATGTAATAACGGGTTTAATAAAGGCTAATTTTCCCGCGAGAGTAGCTTTCCAGGTTGCTTCCGTACACGATTCTAAAACTATTCTGGATGCTAAAGGGGCGGAAAAACTTCTCGGGAATGGTGATATGCTTTTTGTGCCTCCGGATGAAGGTGTGGCTAAAAGACTTCATGGGCCTTATATAACAATTGAAGAAACAAAAAGAATAGTTACACTTATAGGGCTTAAACATCTTAAACGTTTATTGGCAGATCGTTTTGACAAAGCGGATGAGATATGTGCCCTGGTAGAGGAAGAAGATATGCTCGATGTTTTCGGGGATAGGACCCTTCCAGGAGCGGCCGAGAGAATAGAGCAGTTCAGTAAATTACTCGACATCCGTTTCGATATAAATGAAAATGAATTTACAGAGTTTGTCGATGAACTGAATTATTATCCTCCTACCGAGGAAATAGAGGAGTTTCTTACAGTGGATGAAGAGTCCGAAGAGATAGGGGACCTCGACGAGTTTTATAATGAGGCTAGGGAAATAATAATAAGCCAGCAGACAGCCTCTGTATCGCTCCTGCAAAGAAAATTGAAGATAGGATACGCCCGTGCGGGAAGATTGATAGACCAGCTGGAAAAGACGGGTGTTGTAGGAAAATTCAGAGGTTCAAAACCGAGAGAAGTCTTGATTGAAAGGGAGAGATAAAGTGATAATTCTATATTTTTTAATTTCTTCGGTGTTAAATCAGGTTTCAAATAATTTGAGTTCGGTTAAGTCTCTTGAGTGTAATTTTTCTGAGGTTCTCATGTTTCAAAATGATACCTTAAACTTTAAAGGTAATGTTTACGCGTTGAAAGACAAGGCAAGAATAGATGTTTTTGAACCTGAAAGAGAGATTATGGTTTTTCGGGGAGACTCTGTTTTTGTATGGAGAGAAAAAACCGCTCAGTTTTTTCGCAGAGAGGCTCCGATGATTTTTTATGAAATTTTGTTTTCTCCCGCGAAAAGTTATAAGGTAGATTCGTTGGGATCTGGTTGGGTACATATTTCACCTATAAAAAGGGAGCTCAGCTATCCTCTTTCTGTTCAATTTAATAAAAATTTGCTGCCGGTAAAAATGAAATTTTTTCAGGAATCAGGTTCGGGAGAATTTACTTTTACCTTGTATGAACTTAATAAAACATATGATGAAGCATTTTTCTCTTTAGATTCTTTTGTGGTGGACAAACTGCAGAAAGCTGATGGCGATTAAAGGATAGCTTAATTGTCGCGATGAGGTCCAATTTTGATGATAGACTTGTATTCTTGAAAAATATTGCCCTGAATGCGGGCGGTATACTAATTGATTTGTTTAGAGGAAATTTTGAGATTGAAAGCAAAACCGGAGCCGAATTGTTAACTACGGCAGATACAAAGTCCGAAGAGTTCATTATAGATTCTATCAGAAAAGAATATCCCGGGGTTGAGATTGTTGCGGAAGAGACTAATCCAAAAAAGGGTGAAGAGAAAGAGGCTTTTATAATCGACCCTTTAGATGGAACAAATAATTTTTCTTTCGGAATTCCGATTTTTTGTGTCTCGATTGCGTATCAGCTGGATAACGATTTAAAAATCGGGGTTGTTTATGACCCTTTACATGAAGAATTGTTTTACGCGGAAAAAGGGAAAAAGGCTTTTTTAAACGATTCTCCTATTTCCGTTTCAAAAAGGGAAAGCCTGAGAGATTCGATTATAGCGACCGGATTTCCATATATAAAAATAGAAGAAGAAAATTCTAATATTCCTGAATTTTCTGCAATGCTTATGAAATCGAGGGGTCTACGGCGTTTGGGTTCTGCCGCGCTCGATCTTTGTTATGTCGCCTGCGGAAGGTTTGACGGTTACTGGGAGAAACATCTTAAGGTCTGGGATATTTCAGCCGGTGGGTTAATAGTAACCGAAGCGGGAGGTAAAATTACAAATTTTTATGAGGATAATTGGAATTATAAACTTGATAACGTTATTGCTTCAAACGGAATAATACATTCTGAAATACAGGAGGTAATAAAAGAATTATGAGCAGACCTTCCTGGCATGAATATTTTATGCAGATAACAGAACTTGTAAGTACCAGGGCAACCTGTCTCAGGAGAAAAGTTGGTGCAGTTATTGTAAGGGATAGACGTATATTGACTACGGGATATAACGGGCCTCCTAAAAATATAGTACACTGTGAAGAAAGAGGGGGTTGTCTCAGAGATGAGTTAAATATTCCATCAGGGCAGAGAATGGAACTCTCGAGAGCGATACATGCCGAGCAGAATGCCATAATTCAGGCGGCAAAAGTTGGGATTTCAATACAGGACTCTACTTTATATGTAACAACGCATCCGTGTTTTACCTGTGCTAAAATGTTAATAAACGCGGGAATAAAAGAAATTATTTACAAAGATGGTTATCCGGATGAGTTTGCGCGTGAAATTCTTGAGGAAGCGGGAGTTAAAGTTGTTCAGTTTGAT
>CAYWUC010000017.1:0-2299 GCA_964461395.1 uncultured bacterium | reverse complement strand
GGGGTTTTTTTAATATAATAGTAAGGATATGCTAAAAACAGATTTAAAAAGGAGGTAAATATGATAAAACGATCAGCAGTAATTGTTTTAATTTTATTTTTCTTTGCAGGATGTGGAAAATCTGAGCAGGAGCAAGCAAATGAAGTAACTGATAACCCGGTTGACGCACTCGTGGTAGTGTCTTTTGATCCTCCGTTGCCTGCCAAGTTAAACGTGGAAGAGAAACTCATGATTACTATCGACTACAGTATAGCTTCAGTTGATACAGCTCAGATATGGGCAAGACCGTATACAAAAGGAAAATCACCCCCAGAATACTTCGCACATCCTTCTCCAGCATATGCGAAAGGAAAGGGAAGGCTTGTGGGATATTTCGGGTTCAGAAATCCAACAATTGTTGATGAGGTTGTGGTAAAGATGGTTGGAGATGGAAAAACTATCTTAACTGTAAGACAGCCAATCGATGCCGAATGGGAAAAGCCATAATTAATAAATCATAACAAGCTACAGGAATTCTACTTCTTTTTTCCTTGCCTTCGGTAGGTCCGTGTTTTCGTTTTTTTTCAATACTATTGACAAAATGGGTGATAAAATTAATATACGGGTATAATCAGAAAATAGAGGAGATTTTAATGTTATTTGAAATTCTTAAATCAAAAATACATATGGCAAGAGTTACTGAGGCAAATTTAGAATATGATGGTTCAATTACCATCGATGAAAAACTTGCTCGCAGGGCCGATATTTCTCCTAATGAGAAAGTTCTCGTTAGTGATATCGAAAATGGTAACCGTTTTGAGACATACGTTATTTACGGTAAAGATGGAGAAATTTGTGTGAACGGTGCCGCGGCTAATCTTGCTGATGTGGGGGATAGGCTGATAATAATGTCTTTCGTGTATATAGATAATAGAAATTTCCCTCCTAAAATAATTAAAGTTAATGAAAACAATAAAATTCTTGAGTAGTGAGCAGCACTGAATTACCGGACTGGATTAAGAGTAAACTTTCAAGAAAAAAAAAGGCTAATTCTTTAAAAAGTATTCTCAAGTCTAAAAGTCTACATACGGTTTGCGAAGAAGCAAAGTGTCCTAATATAGGTGAATGTTTTTCTAAAAAGACGGCCACATTCCTTATAATGGGTAAAATTTGTACAAGAAACTGCAATTTTTGTTCTATTGATAAAGGAATTCCAGAACCTCTTGATGTTTCAGAGCCAGGTAGGATTGCAAGACAAGTAAAAGAAATGGTATTAAAATATGTTGTGTTGACTTCTCCGAGTCGTGATGACATTTCGGATGGTGGTGCCGGCTTTTTTTCCGATACTGTAAGAGAAATAAAAAAGTTGAATCCTAATACTAAAGTCGAGGTTTTAATACCTGATTTTAAGGGGAATATTAAAGCCTTAAAAAAGGTTATTAGATCTGGTATTAGCATTCTAAACCACAATGTAGAAACTGTTCCCAGGCTCTATTCAAAGGTCAGACCAGAAGCCGATTATAAGAGATCGCTCGGAGTTTTGGGTAAAACAGCTATCCTTGATTCTAAGCTTCCCGTAAAGAGTGGTTTTATGGTGGGTTTAGGAGAAAAAAAGTATGAAATATTAAAATTATTAGAAGATTTGAATTCCGTGGGTTGCAATATCGTTACTATTGGACAGTATTTAAGACCTACTTTAAAGCAATTTCCGGTTGACAAATATCTTCATCCGGATGAATTTAAGGAAATAGAAGAGTCGGCTTACGAAATTGGATTTGATTGTGTGTTGTGTAGTCCGCTTGTTAGAAGTTCATATATGGCGGAAGAAGTTTTATCATTATACCGTAGGTCAGTTTAGGCTGAAAAAATAAAACATAAAAATATTTTTAATTTTTATCAATTATTGCTGAAGATCAATTAAATTTAGTTCAAGTGACTTTGTAACATTATTATGGGAATCTTAAAAACTAAAAAGGGAAAGTTTGAGTCTCTAAAAGCATATTATTGTATAATTTATGTTGACTTTTATGTTAAGAGGCTTATAATTATACTATGAGAAAGATGTTTTTACTTTTTATTATATTTCCTATTATTATGTGTGATAAACAGAAAACGACGGAAATGGAAATAAAAGAAGAAAGCCTTTTTTCTTTTATTCTAAGGAGTTATGAGGGTAGTCGCTTAATATGGAAATTGATTGCCGGAGATGCCAGAATCTCTGATACAACTATTATCCATCAACTAGAGTTGGAGTTTTATGATGAAAGTTCCAACCTTACTTCAAGGTTAAAAGCTGATAGCGGATACGTTATTCACGAAT
>CAYWUC010000016.1:0-3011 GCA_964461395.1 uncultured bacterium | reverse complement strand
TTTTCTCCTTTGAACTATAGGAAGTGTTATCCGATAACAGGAGGTGTTTTGATTCAGGAAAGCGATGCCGTTATCGAACCCTCATCCGATTGGGATATCGTCGGTGAAAGGAAACCTACCGAAAAGGAGTTGAAAGATTTGGATTTTGCCTGGAAAGTCGTGAAATGGGTTAAATCGAATGGTATTGTTCTTTGTAAAGATCAAAAGACAATAGGAATAGGTACCGGGCAGCCTTCAAGGGTTGATGCCGTCGAGTTTTCTGTACTAAAAGCGAGAAAACATGGCCATGAAACAGAAGGATCGGTATTGGCTTCGGATGCTTTTTTCCCGTTCAGGGATTCGATAGATAAAGCAAAAGAGGCGGGAGTTGTTGCCGTTGTAGAGCCTGGCGGATCTATTAGAGATAAAGAGGTAATAGACGCGGCGAACGAGCACAATATTGCGCTTTTGTTTACCGGTAAAAGGCACTTTAGACATTAGTTTATGTGCAAAAAGTATTAAACGTTAAAAATGCGTAAATTTCTTTTGTTTGGACTGAAAAAGAAAAGGGGAGTGACTTATGAAGATAAAATCGATATTGTTATTTTCGATTGTTTCTATGTTTATAGTAAATCTTTGCTTTGCCGAGGATGATATTTCGGTAAAGGTTACGGAGGATGCTATTAATAAACGTATATCAGAAATCAGGAAGGGTGAGATTGTAGTAAAAACAAGTCCGGGCGCGGAAGTTAAAGTGAAACAGTTAAAACATGAATTTCTCTTCGGAACCGCGATTACGGATAATCTCGCGGAAAAGTCCGAGAATGCCATGTCGGATAAGGACAGAAAAATGTTCTTAAAGGTTCTGGAGGAAAATTTTAACTACGCCGTGCATGAAAATGCTTTAAAATGGTATGATACGGAAGTAGAGTATAAAAAAGTTGATTATTATTTAGCCGATAGAATATATGAAATATGTGAAGAGCGTAATATACCTATGCGAGGGCATTGTATTTTTTGGGCTAAAGATGACTTTCTTATGAACTGGTTGAAAAAGCTTGATAATGAATCCCTTCGAGCTGCTGTAATTCGACGCGCGACCGGTGTGGCAAAACATTTTAAAGGCAGAATAGATGAGTTTGACCTTAATAATGAGATGATAAATGGCGATTTTTTCAGACGCCGTCTGGGATACGGAATTGTCAATGAAATGGCGTGGGCGGTTAAAGCGGCAAATCCTAACGCGAAGTTATATGTGAATGATTATGGGGTTCTTGTTGAAAACGGTTTTAATAGAGGCCCTTATATAGTTCAAATCGAGAATCTTCTTGCAAGCGGAGTACCTATCGATGGAATCGGATGTCAGGCTCATTTCGTTACATCCAATAAGAATAACAGAGGTCCCAAAGCCGCGACAACATCCGAGCATGTTCAGAAAACTCTCGATCGACTGTCAAAATTCGGTCTTCCTATCAAGATTACCGAATGCCTCGTGACCGCGGATACGGAAGAAGGTAAGGCTGAAGAACTGCGAAGGTTTTTCCGGCTTTGTTTCGCGCATCCAAGTGTGGAAGCTATTATTATGTGGGGATTTTGGGAGGTAGGTCACTGGATTCCCGAATCGGCTATGTGGAAAAAGGATTGGACTCCTACCGAGCAGGCTCTGGCGTATCGTGACCTTGTTTTTGATGAATGGTGGACTGAGGTTTCCGGTAAAGCCGATAAAAATGGTACTTTTAAGACAGATGCTTTTTATGGAGATTATTTAATTGTTTCTAACGGACAGACTAAAAAAGTAACTCTAAGAAAAAAAGATAAATCAAAAGAGGTTGATTTTAAATAACGAAAATCTTATAGCAGGCTAAGTTGTAGAATTTGTATACCTGTTAGTGATATATGAAGGAGCGTTTCATGTTTGATAAACGATATTTAGAAAGTTTAAAAGAGAAAGAAAACAAAACTTTTAGTTTGATTCTATCGGCTTCCTTGAAAATTATTTTTTTATTGTTATTGCCTACCTGTCTTTTTGCCGGTTCGGTTTCGGTTATTGTGGTTGGCGATATTATGATGGGGTCGGATTATCCCGACAACAAGCTTCCTCCGTATGATGGGAGTAAACTTTTTGCTAACGTTAGTTCCATTTTAAAAGATGCCGATTTAACGCTGGGTAATCTTGAGGGTACATTGTTGAAGGGTGGAGTTAGCACAAAGCAGGTTAAAAAAGGGAGCTGTTACGCTTTTAGGACTCCTCCCGGCTGGGCAACAAATCTTCGCGATGCGGGGTTTGATTTTTTGAATTTGGCTAATAATCATATGAACGATTTTGGCACTGGAGGCATAAATGGTACTATCAAAGCGCTTACCGATGTTGGTTTAAAATACGGTGGTGCCTATAAGAAGGTGGGAGAGTTGAATGCAAATGGAATCAAGGTTGCTGTGGTCTCGTTTTCGACTTCACCTAACACGAATTCTGTTTTAGAAATTTCAAAAGCCAAAGAGATAGTCGCGGAACAATCTAAACTTAATGATATTGTTATTGTATCATTTCATGCTGGCGCGGAGGGTCTCAAGTTTTTACATACTCGTGATGAACTTGAATATTTTATGGGGTCGCCAAGGGGTAATATTGTTAAATTTTCCCGGGCGGTTATCGAGAGCGGCGCGGATTTTGTCTGGGGGCATGGTCCGCATGTGCCCAGGGCTTTGGAAGTATATCAAGATCGGCTTATTGCCTACAGTCTTGGAAATTTCTGTACCTGGGGATTTAATCTCACAGGTGAACTTGGTTATGCTCCGATTATCAAAGTAGAGATGGATTCATCAGGTGTTTTTAAAAAAGGTAATATCTTTTCGGCAATACAGAAAACATATAAGCCCTCCGAACCCGATTCTCTTAACCGGGCTGCAAAATTGATAAAAAAACTCTCTAAGGATGATTTTCCGCAATCGGCGCCCATTATTATGGATGACGGAGAATTTTATCCGAGGTAATGATTATAAACTTATAAAATTTTAGGTGATTTTTGGATTTT
>CAYWUC010000015.1:0-9223 GCA_964461395.1 uncultured bacterium | reverse complement strand
GGAGGGTCGGGAATGAGACGCAAAACGGATAAAGCCGTAACGGACTTACCCGAACCCGATTCTCCCACGATACCGAAAAATTCCCCTTCAAAAACGTTAAAATCGAGTC
The DNA here is from genome assembly GCA_964461395.1 of uncultured bacterium. Lineage (GTDB taxonomy): Bacteria > Hydrothermota > UBA3072 > UBA3072 > UBA3072 > JAFGHJ01. The sequence goes on along the minus strand of CAYWUC010000015.1, from coordinate 9,114 downwards.
CGTCCACAGCCTGTGCCTCCCCGTCTTCAATCATAAAATGGGTTTTTAGATTTTCGACTTTCAGTAATTCTTTTATCTGTTTCTTTCCCATCTTATCTCATCCTCGAATATATTTTTGGATCGAGCGCTTCTCTAACTGCTTCACCTATAAAAGCAATCAGCATTAAGGTTATAAACATAGCAGCCATGGGAGAGAAAGTTAACCACCAGGAACTTAAGTTGGAAATCCCCTGGGACAAGAGCTGCCCCCAGCTTGGTGTTGGCTCCGGTAAACCGAAGCCTAAAAAGTCGAGAGACGCGAGAACCGCTATTCCTGAAATAATAGTAAAGGGGAGAAATGAAATTACCGGTGTTAGGGAATTCGGCAGGATATGGGAAAGGATTATTCTTCTATCGCTTACCCCTACAGCTATAGCAGCCTGCACATAATCGTTCGATTTTTCACGCAGGAATTCGGCTCTTATATATCTTGCCATGGATATCCAGTAAAACAACGATAGAATTACAATCAGTATTGTAAAATTAGGAATCATTATAGAGGAAATAACCATTACGGTGAAAAGAAACGGAATCGAAGCCCATATTTCTATGAACCTCAATCCCAAGAAATCTACCTTTCCTCCGTAATATCCTAGAATTGCTCCGAAGAGTATCCCAATTATGTAGCTGCTAATAGTCAAAAGCATAGCAAAAGTCATATAAATACGAAAACCATATATGAGTCTCGCGAAGACATCTCTTCCTCTATCATCCGTTCCAAGAAAATTTTTCCTGTCAGGTCCGGTTGGTGGGTTTCTGTCTCCCAGTTCATCGAGTAAATTTTCATTTGGTCCGTAAGGGTATGGAGCAAGAATTATCCAGTCTCCGCGTTTTTGTTCCTCGAATATATTTCTTAAAACGCGATGATTATCAAAGTCTTTTTTTATCCTATCGTATAGCTTATATTCGGCTTTTAGAGAAATAAGTTTTTCGTCATGTAGGTTTAGAGTATCACCACTAAGAAGGTTTTTGTATTCAAAATAAATTTCTTTTGTTTTAATGGCTTTAGCAAAAATATATTTCTTAAAAGAAACATCATTGTAAAGGGTTACGAATTTCTTACCGTCAAAATTGACGAGAAGAGCTTTGTCGTTTATGCCCAATTCCGCGAAAAAAGACAGAAAATAAGCTGCTCCGATAATCAAAAGAGAATAATATCCCCTTTTAAAACTTCTGAACTTTTTTAATCTTTTTAAAAATAAGGGAGAAAAAAAAGATTTTCGCGTTTTTTTCATTGTACCTTCAATCAAGCCTTATCCGTGGATCGATTACACAGTATAGAAAATCCGAGAATATATTGCCAAGCATGTAAAGGATAGAAGAAAAAACAAGAATTCCAAGCATAACGGGGTAATCTCTATCGAGAATAGAATTATAACCCAGAAGGCCGAACCCGTGTATATTAAAAACTTTTTCGATCAAAAGAGAACCGGAAATTACAATAGAAAAAACGCTTCCAAGCCCTGTGGCGATCGGAATTAAAGAATTACGCAGGGTATGTTTAAAAATGACTGTTTTCTCCGAAAGTCCCTTCGCGAAAGCGGTTCTAACGTAATCTTTTCCGAGATTTTCAATCAACGAATTTTTCATTAAAATGGTAAGGGAAGCAAAGGAACCGAGAGTATAACAAAAGACCGGTAAAATCATATGATAAACATTGTCCCACATTTTGCCCCATAAAGAGAGAGTCTCATAATCCATAGAATGGATTCCTCCCAGGGGAAAAACATTAAAAAACGAACCTCCCCCTAAAAGTACAAGAAGAACAATCCCGGCAACCCATCCCGGAATGGAATAACCGACAAAAACCAGAGCGGAACTTGTAAAGTCAAAAGTAGAACCGTGCTTTATTGCTTTTAAAACACCAAGGGGTATACAAACAAGATATGCCAGCAAAAAGCCCGCGACTCCAAACCGGAGAGAAACAGGAAAGCGTTCTTTTATAACGTGCCATACGGGTTTAGAATAGGTGTACGAATCTCCCAAATCGAATTGGACAACATTGCCGAGCCACATTAAGTACGATATATAAAAAGGCTTGTCGAAACCGTATATTTTTTTTAATTTTTCTACCATTTCCTCTGATATTGCCGTACCGTGAGCTCCCATTGCCCCACCGCCTCCTTCCATCTGCATTTGCTTGTATTTGAGAATTGCCATTTCTACCGGTCCGCCGGGAGCGAATCTGGTGATTGTAAAAACGATAAATGTAACACCCAGAAATGTTGGTATTATCATTAAAAGACGGCGGATAAAATAGTTAAGCATTATTGATATCTCTTTTTTAAATTTTCCCAGCTCTTAAGTTCAGAAGGTCTTGCCGGCAGCATGATTTCTTTGTTTTTTGATTTATTTAATTTTTTTTCAAATTCATTGTCAATCCACCAGAAAGTTATTACCGGCGAGTAAGGTTCATAATTTATGAGCCCGTTATAATCCGTCTGCGAGATACCAAAATCGGGCATTCCGAACTTATTCCAGTATAATATTTTCATATTATCTTCGTACCATAAAAGAGCCGTCATATATTTTCGAACAATTATCGAATCAAGTTGTTGAAGCATCTTTGTTCTCTTTTCTAAATCGTATTCCTGGTAATATAAGTCTAGAAGTTCGTCGACTTTTGTATCCTTTAGTCCCCAGATATTAAATGAACCTTTATTATCAGCAAAATTTGAGTGGTATAAAGTTTCAGAATTGGGGAATATTTCGATTGTGAATCTAAGACCTATCATCTTAAAATTAAATTCGTCGATATCTTTTAAAGCTGTAGCCCAAGTAACTCTTTTTAAATTGAGTTTAATCCCGACTTTCTTAAAATCTTCCTGAAGCAAAGTTTCTATCCTGGTATCGTCGGTTCTGTAAACATTTAAAGTTATTTCAAAAACTTTTCCATCTTTAACAATATACCCTTTATCGTTTAAGTTTTTCTGAGAATAACCAGCTTCTTCCAATAATTTTATAGCCTCTTCCTTGTTATATCTTATTTTAGGATTATTCTTGTTTTCATAAGGGAGTCCTGCAAAATATGAATCCATATACCTAAATTCATTATAGTAAAATTTTTCGAGCATAATTTTTCTGTTAAATAGTAGAAATACTGCTTTCCTAACTCTTATATCGTCGAATGGATCTTCTCTCATATTAAAATAAAAGCCGTTTATATAAGGCATATTTATATAAATACGTTGCTTTATAATATGATTGTATTTTATCTCATTCATCTCAATAGATGTATATTCTTCTTTCCATTTTTTGAAGAGAGGTCTTTCGACATGGATTAAATCCACATCTCCGGTTTTAAATTTTTCACCCATGAGGGTTTCCTCAGAGTAAAAGAGAAAACGGATATTATCGAAATTAAAAAGATTTTTGTTTATAGGCATATCTTTCGCCCACCAGGATGGATTTCTTTTTAATACTATAACTTCGTTTATATTTGCTTTTTCAAAAATATATGGCCCCGAGCCAACCATCATCTTATTATTGTAATCTGCCATATAATCAGAAGGCTTGATTCTCCCGATTATGTGTTCAGGCATTACGAAAAACTCCTCAGTGCTGATATTAAAAAAAACTCTCCAGGAAAGTTCTTTTGGCTTAATCATTACAATATTTTTAGTGAGGGCTACGGGACGTTTAAATTTTAAAAACATTCCCTGCCATATAGGTTCTTTTAAATCATCATGCACAATAAGATCCCAGGTGGCTACAACATCTAAAGAAGTAACGGGTTTACCGTCCTGCCATTTCGCCGATGTATCTATATGATAAAAATACGTTTTTTTGTCAGGAGTTATGCACCACTTATCCGCAAGGGAAGGCAGGTATTCAAGAGTAACCGGATCTATTTTGAGAAGAGATTCATATACAAGAGAACGGAATGTTGAATTCATTAGATAAGATGCGCTTTGGCCGTAACTTCTGAGTGTCGCAGGATATCCAAAGCATCCGAAATTCAACGTACCGCCTTTTTTTGCATCTTTATCGCCAAGGATGACCCCTTCAAAATTAGTAATCCATTTTATTGAGTTTAAAATACTGTCGACTTGTTCTTTCGTTAAATCTTCCGGTCCGTATTTTTTCAATAATTCTGCTTCTGTGATGTGCTTTTTAGGGCTTTTTGAAGGAGTTTTTTTATCGCAGGAGATAAAGAAAGAGGAAATTAATAGAAACAACAATAATGAGGGTTTATGAATTATTCTTTTTAAACAAGTATCGTTCAAAACTTTCATCTTTTCCTGGCTTTTTTGTAGTCGTAATCGTCATCAAATTCTACTTTACCAAACATGTTTATAATCTTTTGCTGTTTCTCATGGGAAATATTTTCTTTTGAGTTTTTCGTTACAGTCTCCTTTTACACATATCATAACGTGATGCTTTTGTAAGTCAATAGTTTTTTGCTGTGGGGATACTAAGACACAAAGTTGATTTTTTGTTTTTTTGACTACTCTCTACTCCCTATTGTCGATATTTTTCCCAATACCTTATCTCGGTGGGTTTTGGCGGTAGAGGAAGGTTATTCTCTATAGCTTTTTGCAAAGCCTTGTCAGCCTCTTCGTCGTACCACCAGAAGGCGATAGATGATTGGACTTCTCTATCGGTTACTCTACCATCATAAAAAACACTAGGGAAAACAAACTCGGGCATTCCGAATTTATTCCAGTATAAAATTCTAGAATTATCGCTATAAAAGTATAGTATTGTAGTATATTGGTTTGTAACTATTGAATCGAGTTCTTGAATGAGTTTTATTCTCTTCTTCAAATCGTATTCCCTGTTGTATTCTTCGCATATCTGATCTACTCTCTCATTTTTAAAACCCCACATGTTGTTAGTATTCTTTTGATCTGCGAATTTTGAATGATAGTGCTCTTCCGGAGGAGGAAAAGGGGTTGAGGTGAACTGGATTCCTCCTATAACTTTAAAATTTCTTTCGTCTAAATCTTTAATATGTTGTGCCCAGGTGACTTTTTTTAGATTAACCTTTATCCCAACCTTTTTAAGTTCTTCTTGAAATAAAGTTTCTATCCTTGAATCACCACTTGAGACAACATTAAAATCGAATTCAAAAACTTTACCATCTTTTACAATATAGCCTTCATTGTTTAAGTTCTTCTGAGAATAACCTGCCTCCTCGAGCAATTTAATTGCTTCTGTAGGATTATATCTTATTTTAGGGTTGTTTTTATTTTCATAAGGAGAATTGGGAAAGTGAGAATCCTGAAACTTGTATTCATTGAAAAACAGTTTTTCTATCATTGCTTCTCTATTGTATAGCATACAAAGTGCTTTTCTAACCCTTATATCATTGAAAGGTTCTTCTCTTAAATTAAAATAATATCCCGAGAGGCCCTGGGGAGCGTTGATAAAGATTCTCTGTTTTATTATATGGTTATTTTTAATTGCGGAAATTTTTTCAGAAACAAAATCTCTAACCCACTTACGTGCCATTCTAACAAAAATAATGTCAATATCTCCTTTTTTAAATTTTTCATCCATTATAGTTTCTTCAGTGTAAAAAATGTACTCAATCCTATCGAAATTATACAATCCCCGATTTATAGGCAAATCTGCGCCCCACCATTTGGGATTTCTTTTTAGAACAATATTCTGGTTTGGAGTCGCTTTTTCGAATTCGTAGGGACCGGAACCAAGGAGTAATTTATCGTTAAAATTTCTCAGGTATTCTTCTTGAGTTAAATTTTGTAATATATGTTGAGGTAAAACTAAAAATTCTATAGTACTGAAATTTAAGAATTCCTGCCATCCAATCTTTTTTGGCTTAACCATAACTATATTTTTTGCGAGTGCTACAGGGCGTTCAAATTTCTTCATCAGATCTTGAGTGAAAGGATCCTTCAGCCCATCCTCTATCAAAAACTCCCAGGTAGCTGTAACATCAAAAGCGGTAACCGGTTCTCCATCCTGCCATCTGGCGCGTTCATCAATATGAAAGAAAAAAGTTTTTTTATCGTCAGTAATAAACCATTTATCGGCAAGCCCGGAAATATATTCTAAAGTTACAGGATCGATTTGGAGAAGTGTTTCGTGTACGATCTGGTTAATATAAATATTTATAACGTAATTGGAGTTAGGTCCATAAGCTCTTAGATTTGTTGGATATAACGCACTCCCCAATCTTAAAGTGCCTCCTTTCTTAGCATGCTTGCTTCCAAGTATTGAAGGATTTTTATTTGTTTCCCAATCGATAGATTTTATAATACTATCGATTTGTTCTTCCGTTAAATCTTTTGAGCCGTATTTTTCCATCAATTCTTCTTCGTTTGGAATTTCTATTTGGGTTTCCTGTAATGATTCTTCTTGATTGCAGCAGGAGATGGTAAAGAGAAGTGAAATTAGAAGGAAACATAAAAGGGATTTTTTCATCTTATTCTCCTAAAACCTTAGTATCGGGAATCTACCGGTATTTTTCCCAGTATCTAATTTCGGCGGGTTTGGGGGGGAGTTTAAGGTCGTTTTCTATCGCGTTTTGTAAGGCTTTATCCGCTTCCTCATCATACCACCAGTATTTCGGTATCATATATTCCCAATAACCCAGGGATTCTATTCTGTCCAAAACAAATTCGGGCGTGCCAAATTTATTCCAATATAGTAATTTTAAAGCATCAGAATAAAACAAAAACGCGTACATATATTGATTAGTTAATATTGAGTCGAGTTCCCGAATAAGTTCTATTCTCTTTTTTAAATCAAATTCATTATTGTATTCTTCACATATTTCGTCAACTCTATTGTTTTTTAGCCCCCAGTAATTATTTGTATTATCCGGGTCTGCATATTTCGAATGGTATGCGTGTTCTGGATTTGGAAACAGAAGGCTCGTGGTTATGCTTCTAACTATTTTGAAATTTCTTTTATGTATATCTTTAAGTTGGGTAGCCCATGACACATTCTTCAGATTTATTTTTATACCTACAGATTTAAATTCTTCCTGTAAAAATGTCTCTATTCTTGTATCTATACCTTTAATAATGTTAAGAGTTAGTTCGAAAACTTTTCCATCTTTAACAAAGTATCCTTCATTATTCAAATTCTTCTGAGAATAACCGGCTTCTTCAAGTAATTGGATAGCTTTATCTGGATTGTATCTAACTTTCGGATTATTTTCATTTTCATAGAAAGAATTAGGATGGTAAGAATCAAGATATTGGTATTCGTTATACAAAAATTTGTCGAGTATTTTTTTTCTGTTAATCAACATATAAAATGCTTTTCGAACTCGGATGTCGTTAAACGGTTCTTCTCTAAGATTAAAGGCATAACCCCACTTGCTTGCGGGAGCCTGTGTGTGAATTTTCTGCTTTATTATATGGTTATATTTTATTTCATCCATTTTTTCCGGAACAAATTCGTTTACCCATTTTTGAATTACTCCTGAATGTACCCAGTAAATATCCGTATTCCCTTTTTTAAAATTTTCTTCAACCAGTTTCTCTTCTGTGTAAAACATGACTTTTACTATATCAAAGTTAAATAGGCCTCTATTAATTTCTAAGTCTTTACCCCACCAATCCGGATTTCTTCTTAATGTCACGGATTCGTTCACTTTTGCTTTTTCGAATGAATAAGGCCCTGATCCAATCAACATTTTAGTGTTGTAATCTTTCATAAAGTCTTCAGCAGAAATTTTTCCTATAATGTGTTCAGGGAGAACGAAAAGATCAGAGCTCATATAGAGAAACAAACGCCAGTCGACAGTTTTTGCTTTGACCATTAGAATGTTTTTAGTTAGGGCTATAGGTCTTTCATACTTTTTCCATAGATCACTTTGAAAAGGTTCACGCAGGCCTTCGTCTATCAGAAGATCCCAGGTGGCAACGAAATCAAACGAAGTTACAGGTCGGCCGTCTTCCCATCGAGCTTTTGGGTTTATGTGGAAAAGGTATGTTTTTTTATCTTCTTTCATGCACCATTTATCGGCTATAATGGGAAAAAATTCAAGGGTTATTGGATCGAGGCCAAGGAGAGTTTCATATATTAAGGTCTGTAGAACATAATTAAATGTATAGCTTGAATTTTCTCCTACCGGTCTTAAAGTTGCAGGATATCCTGTTTCGCCTATGATTAATCTCCCCCCTTTCTTCGCTTTTTTACTCCCGAGTATAGTAGGTTTCTTATTCGTAGTCCAATCAACCGATTTTATAATACTATCGACCTGTTCTTCGGTTAAATCCTTAGGACCGTATTTTTCCATCAATTCTTCTTCGTTTGGAATTTCTATTTGGGTTTCGGATGCGGTTTCTTCTTGATTGCAGCATGAAGTAGTAAGTATAAGAGAAAATAAAAAAATGAATGGAATTAATTTTTTAATTTTTACCTCCATGTATTTAATTAAAGAGATGCGGAGAAGATTGGCTGACGACTCACAGCTTTCAGCTAACTGCTAAAAAACAGTTCATTTTTTTCTCTGTGTTCTCTGTGTGATAAATTACAGTTTTTCAATCGTAAACGAAAGTTAACCAGTTATGTTTGTCTTCCTTTTCGCCTTTTATGATACCGAAGAACTCATCCTGCAGTTTCTTTGTAATCGGTCCTCTTTTTCCGTCTCCGACTTCTATGTTGTCAACTTTCGTAATAGGCGTTATCTCGGCTGCTGTACCCGAAAAAAAGATTTCATCCGCGATATATAAAGCTTCTCTCGGTATAAGATGTTTTTCTATACGTAAATTTAGGTCTCTCGCGAGAGTGAAAACACTGTGACGTGTTATACCCGGCAGTATAGCTGTGTTCGATGGTGGAGTATATATAACGTTGTTTCTGACAACGAAAATGTTTTCTCCGGAACCTTCGGAAACGTATCCGTATGAATCCAGAGCTATACCTTCGTCAAACCCGTTCATCAATGATTCCATTTTTATTAACTGGGAATTCAAATAATTGCCACCGGCTTTGGCAAGAAAAGGCATCGTATTCGGAGCAAAGCGGTTCCATGAAGAAACCTGAACGGATATTCCGTTTTCAAGAACTCCTTCTCCGAGATATGTTCCCCATTCCCAGACTGCGATGGCGCAGTTGACCGGATTCTGTAGGGGGTTAACGCCCATAGACCCA
>CAYWUC010000014.1:0-1512 GCA_964461395.1 uncultured bacterium | reverse complement strand
TCTTCCGGGACGGTCATTCCCTCATCGTAATAATCCTGGACTTCTTTATATAAAGCCCAATCTTGCGTAACTTCAGAAGCGGGTTTTCCTGTTACTTCTTCGATAATCTCTCTCTGATCTACTACGATCCGCTCCAATAACCCGATTGCGGTTCCTTCTGTCATAGGTTCATCTCCATCTCCTCTCATTCCTATGGTAACTATGCTTTCAAAGCCATCCATCCTTCGGATACCTTCGCGCCAGAATTCTTTCAATCTCTCTTCATTCAATTCGTAATTCCATCTTCCCGATCCGAAACGTCTCCACTCGTCGTGAGCCCGCATAAGAGGTTCGTGATGAGAAGTTCCTATTACTACACCGTATTCATCGGCTAATTTTGGATTTTCGGGGTCATCGTCGTAGAAAGCTTTACCCCACATAGCAGGCCAGAGATAATTTCCTTTCATTCTTAGTATAAGTTCAAATACTTTTTTATAAAATTTAGAATTAAATCCGCCGAATTTCTCATACGCCCACCCTCTGAGTGCCGGAGCTTCATCGTTTATGAATATCCCTCTGTATTTTACCGCAGGTTCGCCCAGAGTGTAAGGTTCAGGCGAAACGTAAAGATATTTCTTTTTTTCTACAGGAACGTCTGCCCAGTAGTACCATGGTGAAACGCCGATTTTTTCCGATATATCGAACATCCCGTATATTGTGCCGCGCTTATCACTTCCCGCAATAACAAGAGCCCTATCTATATTGGGTATTGGATTCTCGACAATTTGTATAAGAAATGTTTCCCATTTTCCTAAAATATTTTTTACTTCTATTCTTTTATTGTTTACTAACTCATCTATTATTTTACTTTTACCGAGTGTTCCGATTATGACTATTTCTTTTAATTTCGGTACTTCATCTATGAATATTTCCGGTTTGGAGTCTGTTACTTTTTCAATATCAGTTTGAAAGAGTTTTGCCACTTTTATTACTCCGGAGTAGTCTTTGGAACTCAGGTATAATGGCGCGGATTTGCCTGAAGAAGAAAGAGCAAAGCTTCCTTCTCCTTTATTAGTGGAAATGTATGATGTGTTATCGGTGGACTTTTTGGCGACTGAACAGGACGTAATTAGAACAAGAAAAAGCAAGGCGAAGTATAAAAGTTTATGAAATCGATGTTTATTATTTCCGGTATTATATTTTAAATTCATTTGTCGTTTAGTATAATAAATGTTTTCTTTATTGATGTCAAGAGGGTTTTTGAGCCGTAAGGTTCAAAAACAGTCACGAGTTGTGAGTCATTAGTCATGAGTCGGAATACTCACCCACAGCACCTAAATTAATTTTACAAAGAGATACTGAGAACACTGAGTTTTTCTGATATTTTTTACTTGAATCCTCGAGTCCTAAAACCCTTTTTTAATTACTTTTTCTCATCCAGAGTACCCAATCTGAGAATAGAATTAATAGTAACAAACTGATAAAAAACCAATTATGACGGAGATTTATCCATATTTCTCTTTCCTTTACTTG
>CAYWUC010000013.1:0-4109 GCA_964461395.1 uncultured bacterium | reverse complement strand
TTCAATCTCATAATCCATTGTTCTTCCTTCGATAGAAGGTGGAGCAGAGACAAATTCAGGCGCGGAATTCTGCACCAGAACCCAACCACTACTAACAGGGAGTCCTTCCCCTGTTCCGTCAAAAGGAGTAGCAAGCGCGTGCACTTTATCGTCAGCCTTGAAATCGGAACCGGATAAAACTTGATTTGCACTAACTTCTTCCTCATTTATAAACCATTTTACCAATAGAGAGAGCTCATCTCCGTCAGCGTCCGTTATATCGGCATTAAGCGAAAGATCTTTTCCGTGCCTTGGATTCTCCGGCGAAATCGTGAGAGAATTTATCCTGGGAGGCGAATTCTTAATTGGAATCGGACCGATTTTCTTTTTTTCTTCTCCTCCGATTAAAATCGAACAAAAAACCGTATCATTTTTTGAGAAGTTATCGGGACTTAATTTATTCCCGCTAACATTATGAACGGGTATTCCGTTAACAATCCAGTTATAATCAGGAGTTTCTCCTCCAACGGCAGTAACCTTAAGAGTTATCGCGTCCGAAGAAGTGGGCTGCACCGGCGAATAATCCGCCGCGACAACATTTCCGCCTTTGGAAGAAGACGCGGAGGAGGACTCATCTCCCCCGCATCCTGTTATAAGAACAACTAAAACAAAACTTAAAAGAATTATCTTTCTTTCCATTTAAGTATCCTTTTCAATGTTCCATAACCCGTACCCGTTTCAACCAGAATCGAATCCGACGTCTGATGAACTACCAAGACCCCTCCTTCCATGCTAAATGAATACCTCGGAGCCTGTGGTATTCCGCCGCCCAAATTCCTTATACGTCCTCCTCCGGTTTTGTATTTACAATAATACTCCCTCGCACCTCCAACACCCATATTACAATCACCGGCAAATTCAGTCGGTTTAAAAGTCGAGAAAATCAGAGTATCCTGCAGCAAAACAGCCTGGCTTACTGTTTTTTCGTCAACATGTGTAGAAGAATCCGAATAGCTGATAAACCATCCATTTTTATCCGGAAAATCGATAGAAATATTAAAAGGACCTTCACTCCAAGCATTTTTCAGATTATCATATTCTTTCAGAGGATAGTCCCCGGATTCGAAAGTTACGGTATCCAATATAGCGTAAAATCTATTATTTGTGTTCTCCTTAAAAATATGAGCTCTGTCTCCGGTGCCGTAAAATACCCAATAACATCCAAGAGCAGGTTCTCTCTCTATAAGCGGAGCGAAGAAAGCAGGCTGCGCTATTGAATCCTCCGCGGCGCTGTCTGGTATAGGCGGCTGAAATATACACCTGGCTTCCCAGGTTGAAATATCCGGATCACTAACATCGACCTTCCACATTTGACCCGCGAGGTCCGGAATATAAAGCAAATCGTAACGATTATCATACCTGGAATTTAAGTTTACCATACTGCCCGCCGAAGCAAAGGGATAAACCATTCTATCAGCATCTCCGGACGCGGGAGGGATAAACCAGAAAGTACTATCCTCAATAAGACCATCCGTATATGCCTTATATATGTCGAGCGCCACAATAACGTTACCTTTAAGAGAATCAGACGCGGTGGCAGGGTTATATCTATCCCACAACGAATCGGGACATTCACCGCCGCCGAAGAAAGCAAAAAATCTATCCACCGTATCCGTACCTGTACTTCTGCCGACTTTATACATAATTGGAACAGAAGTCGTTAAACCCATAGTGTCATGCTCAAAACTAAAAAGATGCGACGGACTGCTAGGATTGGTTACATCTAAAGCTGTAATTCCTCTGCCTCCCTCACCCTGAGCAGCCATTAAGACCGTCTTCCATTCATTCCAATCTTTATAATCAGGATTTGTACTGGTAGGGAACCAGATATCAGCCGCCATAGGATCCGCGTCAACAAAAAATCTATGCGAATCCCTTAAAGCCTTAACTTCAGGAATAAAATTTCTGGGTACAACGGCAAACAATTCCTCTCCCGAGCTATCAGCAAAAGCGTGAAGCAATCCTGTATTACTTCCGGCATAAATCACGGCTGTCCTTGCAATCATTGAATCTCTATATTCACCGAAGTCATCATCAAGATAGTAGGCATTGGGAGAACCAACACGTAGAGGTGAAGAGTGAAAGATATCACCAAGGTACGCGGTATCTTGCGTGACGATATTACCACTTCTTACAAGATTTATAACTTCGTTTGCGTCACCACTACTCGCGACATCTAAATCGACGGAATCGAAATTTGAACTGTTAAATTCCTGTAAACTTCCGCCTTTTATACCGTAGATATTTCTTGTCGCGGGATCTCTACCTCGCAGTAAATCCCCCGCGTTCCAATAAACGAGTTCATCCGGAATATCATCAAAAGATAATCCGCCTGTAACCAGCTTTACAGAACGCAGGTGTCCTTCCCAAAAAGGAGTGGAATCAGGATAGAAAGAACCAAGATACATACGTGCTTCATACCCCGTTGCAAGGAATTCTTCTTCGATTGAAGTCACCTGCGCCGAGGAAAAAGAACGGGCTTGCTGGGATTCGATTCCCATGAATATGCTTCTAAGGGCATTTGCAAGATCGCTCGCGTCTTCCGCAATGTAGGCGTATCCGGTTAAAGGTTGCTCTTGAGGATTTATAGAAGCAGGTACCGTATAATATTTGGGATTATCCCCACTACAGCCGGAAGAAGGGTCAATAGCCGTATCATTCCCGGACATAAGGGCCGAATCCACCCAGGTACCACCCCATCTCGCTGTCCAGTTGAGAACATTCGCACAATTTGCATCAATACCCGTACCGTAGCCAACAGTATAGACCCGTATAGAATCAGGACCGGAAATGGTATCCCTATCTCCGTGAAATGCCAGATATGCGCTGCGAACAAGATCCACCGCTCCTCGTCTTTGATCATCCGTATAGTCAATCCTGTCGGGTGGCCCTCCAGGATCAATAGCCGTTGATGGATAACAATTAGTCCGGGGCACATTAGGCGTTCCATCAGTAACAAGAACGACGCTAAATTTCATACACCACAATTCCGGATGAGCATTCCGGTATCCTGCTATATATTGAACAGCGCTGTCAACCAGCATACCGTTAGGGGTAGAACCCTCCATCTCTGTAGTGTTTACATGCTCCCATATAGTTGCAACAGGCGTACCCATAGAATCGGTGTACAAAGTATCCCAACCAGTCAAATCGTCCACCCAGGTTTTGCTTACCTGATCCCACCTTAAAGGATCATTATAAGTATTCGGTTTATCCGCACGAATCAGATGGGAACCTGCATCATAGGGAAAAGATTTATTCTCCCCTACAAATACCTTTGAATCATCAAAAAAACCCTGACCCAACTTTATCGGGAATTCATCAGTGCTGTCAACAATTCCATCCGCGTTCACATCGAGCAGAGAATGAATAACAAGAAGAGCATCCTTTATTCTGTTTGATGTTATCCCGACTCCAGGCGTATGTTTAAGATGTACTCCAACATGAGCGATTTTAAGCCCATCATCGGTCGTAAATTCAACATAACATTCAACATCCTCGACATTTCCCAGACCTGGTACCGGAATCGTTATATTTCTTTCTTGATAATCCCTTAGGCGATGCCAACTGTGAGTACCTCCCGGATATTCATGCCAGCCCGAACCATCAAGAATTCTTAATGTCCAGCTTAAATCTAAATCACACGTTCTCGGCCTACTCCCAGGCTCCTCCCATATTACATTCAAAACCCAGTCTCCGCCTGCGGGATCTCCAACAAAACTACCCATATCGTTAAGGGGGTAATTATAGGGATACTGTGTACTATCAAACCAAGCACTAAAATTCTCGATATTGGGCACGCTGGAACTAAAACTGCGATTCAAAAGTCCAACATCCACATCAAATGTTTCTGTTTCATTATACATTGATCCGGACCTGTCCAGCAGAAGAAGAGCGGCAGCAGGAACCCTTGATGTTTTAAACAAATCTTCATCCTGAATGTGAGCGCTCAAAAAAAGAGGTACAAATATAAAAACTAAAAACATCCTTTTCATTTTAATCTCCTTTTGAATTCAAACCTCTTATATATTCTTCAATCTTCTCGTCCATGGGACAGAGCTTCATCACTA
>CAYWUC010000012.1:0-9785 GCA_964461395.1 uncultured bacterium | reverse complement strand
CGGGGAGAAATCTTGTGTGGAAGCAAACGCTATCTCTCGTATGTTGAATCCACTGGAAGTCACCGTGTCTGTTCCGTAAGTAATATCCCAACTACCATCACTAGTATTAAATCTTCTTATAAATGCTGTATTACCTATCGCGTATACAATATAAAAATGATTTTTAAAAACAGCTGCGTCAATATCGTCTATCCCCGGACCCATGAAACCTCTCTCCATCCATGTTTTACCTGTATCGGTAGAGATACTTACGGTCCAGAAATCTGTTCCGCTTTCAGTGTTTTTAAACGCGACAAATAAATTGCCTGTCGAATGATCCACATCAAAAGCTACCGCGTTAACCGAGTCCTTGTCTCCAATCCTAATATCAGCATCCCATCTCACAGGTGACTTTTCGAGTTCTCTTCCCTTCACGGCTTCAGAAAACAACACAGAAAACATGAGAAAAAAACAAATAAAGAATAACGTATACCTATTCATAAACACCTCCCTGGTTAAGAGATTTGATAATATTTCGAATAAATCTTCTTTAAGTTGATTTATAATTAGCATACTTGTTTTTTGTTTTTTTGTCAAGGTGTTTTTATGATAGAATCAAACTCTTTTAAAAAAAGGAGGAGACTTTCAATCGCCTCCCCTTTTTCTCTTTACTTTTTATATAGTACTATTACTTTAGTTCTTTCTCAATCTTTGCCACTATCGATTCCGGATCCAATTCAAGCTTTTTAAAGAGTTCATCGCTAGCACCCGAAGGAGAAAAATCCGATACTCCGTAGCTGTGTAAGTTTACGGCTTTACCCGTTCTTGCCAAAAGACTTCCCATTATACAGGCAAGCCCGCTGGAAAGCAAATGTTCCTCATAGGTAAAGACATTTTTATAATCCGCGATAGTATTCGCGTCCGCCTCGCTAATAGCAAGAGGACAGGAAACATTCATGACGGCAATTTCGATACCTTTTTCTTTCAAAATATCTCTTACCTTAAGAGCAAAGGCAAAAGGATATCCGTAAGAAAGAAGTACTCCGTCCTTTCCTTCTCTAACCTTATCTATTTTACCGTATTCGAATTTGTAATCTCCTCCGTAAAAAGCATTTCCGTTTTCATCCTCTACCACAGGGCTTTTAGCTCTTCCCACAACAACCGCAACGTTGCTGTCCATCGTCGTTATATAACGCGTAACTCTATCGGTCTGGTTCGGGTCCGCCGGAATTATAATTTTAAAACCTGGAATGTTGTTTATTAAACCTATAAAATCGACACACTGATGAGTTTTCCCGTCTTCCCCGACATTAAGACCATTATGAGTTGAAACAACTCGAAGTTTTGTGTTGTTAATCGCGTTTAACCGGTGCTGGTTATATGTTTCATCGAAAGAGAAAACTCCGAAATCGGAGAAAAACGTTTGAAAACCACGAATAGAAAGAACACCTGAAACAGTAGCAGTATTATGTTCGCTTACACCGTTCTGTATAAAATACTCGGGACGTTCTTTCGCGAACTTGTGCGTTCTAACCGAACTCGCGAGGTCGCAGTCCGTTACTAAGATGGTTCCCGGATCGTTTATTTTTGCCATATCAGCAAGGGCTGTACCATAAACATCTCTATTTGCAGCTTTTTCCCCGACTTTATACTCAATCGGCGTTCCCAAATCGAGCTTCGGCAGAGGATAAACGTTTTCGCTTTTTTTAAACGGCTTTGCGCCTCCGGAAGCCCTTTTCTGAATATATTTATCCACGTCGTTTTCTATACCTAATTCTCCTAAAGCCCTATCCAATTCTTCGGCTGAAAGAGCTTTACCGTGATAGCCTTCGTTCCCCTCTATAAAAGAAGCTCCTTTACACATAACCGTATCTCCGAGAATCGCGTACGGCGCCGAAGTATCGTTAATTGCAGTATATATTGCTTCGTATAATGCTTTAATGTCATGCCCACATACTTCGAGAACTTTCCATCCATCCGCAAGATAATCCTCTTTAATATTTATAGGCATGATATCTTCGACCTTACCGGATATTTGCCTGTTATTATCGTCGATAACTACTGTTATATTGTTTAATTTGAATTTTGAAGCAAATCTTCTTCCTTCTGCTACCTGTCCTTTCGCCTGTTCCGCGTCGCTCATAAGGGCAAAAACTCTCGAGGTATCACCTTTTAGTTTCTTCGCCATGGCAAACCCGCAGGCTGCGGAAAGACCCTGTCCCAGATTTCCCGTCGACCATACGATTCCAGGCAGATGAGATTCCACGTGTCCTTCATAAGGTCCTGAAATATGGCGGAAGAACGCCAAAATTTCTTCCGTATCGAGTATTCCGAGCCTGCCGAGTATCGAATATACTCCCGGCGAAGTATGCCCGTGACTGACGACTACCTCGGCATTTGTCAGGCCGGCAAGACTGTAAACAGTCGTATAAATATCGATCGAGGACATCGAACCACCCGGATGCCCTGAATTCGCCACTGTTGTCATTTTTAAAATATCGCCTCTACATTGTTTTGCTGTTTCTTCTAATCTGGATAATACTTCTTCTGAAATGTTTTTACTTTTAAACTGAAACTCTTCTTTTTCTTTAACCCAATTTTTCAAATTATCAGACATTTTGCATCTCCTTAAAGTTTACCTTAATTTCTCTGGAATATATGAACCCGTTTTTGTTTGTCAAGGATTCCCCTATGGGAATTTCATGATTTACCCCACCTCTCCACCAAAAAGTAACTACAAGAAAATAAAATCCTGTTAATCCTATTTAATCTGAGTCCCATTATCTTTGTGCCTCCGTCCACAAAATCCGGTTGACAAAAAGGGAATTTTCCATAAAGATAAATTGTAAAAGGAGGAACACAAATATGGAATCATTATCTATGCAATGCGCGCTATGCAGAGTCGATGTTTTAAACACAAATGACTTTTATGACTCGTGCGAAAAAGAGGGCTTGAAGGTCGACCGGGGTGCAGGTCAGGTAAAAATACCCGGGATGACTTACGTGAATTTTGGCGGCGCGTCTTATGATGAAGATTATAACAAAATAAACGCGGAAAAAAATAGATTGGCAAAAGTTCATAAAGAAATAGAAGATAAAAGAGCTTTTAAATGTAACAACTGCGGTAAAATATACTGCCTAAAGTGTCTCGCAGAGAAAGCTCCGAATAGTCCGTCCGGAGGCAAGGCATGCCCTGAGTGCGGAGGGAGTTTTAGCCTCCTTTAAAAGGGGATAAAACAAAATGAAGTGGTTACTATTATTAATCGGGATTCTTGCCGAATTATCCGGGTCCACATGCATGAAATTATCGAAAGGTTTTACAAAATTATATCCTTCGATTTTAACATTCGTCTTCTGGGCTATAGGGTTAACCGTCTTCCTTTTTGCATTAAAAAAGTTCGATTTGAGTTTCGCGTACGCGATATGGGCTGGACTCGGTATTATGGGCGTTTCGATTATCGGAATTTTGTATTTTAAAGAACCATACAGTATTTTGAAAATTATTTCTATTTGTATAATCGTAGCGGGCGTCATAATGTTAAATGTCAGCGATATATTACTAAAAAAATAGCATAAAATGCCGAGTCTCATGCCGGGAATGCCGGGAACAAAAGAAGCTTTCGGCATATCCAGAATAAAGGACAATTTAACTTTAAGAGTTCCGCCAAAGGCGATTTCCCATTATAACCTTTCCGAAAACGATTATGTTATTCTCGCAACCGGACACAAAGGGGAAAGCGGCTTCGGTATGATAAAAAAAGACACTGCTTTAAAATCGGTATTTAACAAATTTGTAAAAGAAATAAACAGCTGCAAAGAAATACTCAGGCCGGGCGATAGAGCTTATGTTATGCTGAAAATCGATAATGGAGTAACTCGTTTAACTGAGGATGTTTTAAAGGCGTTTTATTTGAAACCCGGAGATAGATTATTGGTTGTAAAAAGCACAACCGTTACTATGAGTTTTACCCCTGTAGAAATATGGGAAAAGAATCTTAAGAAACACGGGTTTTATGAAGCCATCGAAAACATGAAAAAACTCGAGGAATATTAGGAAAAATATGGCAAAATACGAATTCGACGGCGAGAAATATTTAAAAGCCTCAAAGCATCAAAAAGAATGGGGGAGAAAACTAATAGAAGAGATTCGTCCCAAAGAGAACGATATCGTTCTCGATTTAGGCTGCGGTGACGGACTTTTAACCAAAAGGATTAAAGACATCGTTAAAAGCGGGTATGTATTGGGAGTAGACGCGTCCACCGGGATGATTTCAAAAGCGAAAGAATTTCAAACAGAAAATTTAGAGTTCAAACAATTAGACATAAACGATATAGATTTTGAGGATAAATTTACTATTATTATATCGAACGCCGCCCTGCACTGGGTAAAAGACCATGCGAAATTGCTGCGAAACTGTCATAAAGCCCTAAAAAAAGACGGAATACTCAGGTTCAATTTTGCGGGAGAAGGAAATTGTTCGAACTTTATCGATGTAGTCAAAACAAAAATCAACCAAAACGATTATGCCAACTGCTTCAGAAACTTCGAGGGGCCCTGGTACATGCCTGATATAAAAGAGTATGAAAAATTATTCGATACAGGGTTATTTTCTGATTTTAAGATTTGGGGAGAAAACGCGGACAGATATTTCCACGATGAGAAAGAAATGATAAAATGGATAGAGCAACCTTCACTGGTTCCTTTTTTGAAATATATTACCGATCAAGAACTAAAGAAAAAATTTACAAATGAAGTAATAAGTGAAATGATAAAAGAAACGAAACTCGAAGACGGAAGATACTTCGAAACATTCAGAAGAATAAACGTATACGCAAAAAAATAAGTCCTTTTTTTACCAATTCCCCAATTAACTAACTCTCCTTTTTGCTATCTTAATATCTTTGGGTATGTTCTTTAGTATTGTGGGATGGGAAATTTTATAAACACAATAATAAGATGGGTCGGGTGCGGCTCTGTGTTCTCTGTGTGTTTTGTTTTTCTCTGTGCACTCTGTGGTAAAAACTTGGAGTGGGGTGGGTTGATTTTCAAATAATTAAAGTTACCTTACTTCTAAAAGGAGAAAATTAATGTGTCTGGCAATACCAATGAAGCTCATAAAAATCGAAGGAGATAAAGGCGAAGTAGAACTTTCCGGAGTAAAAAAAGAAGTTAGTTTAAAGCTCCTGAGGGAAGTTGAAATCGGAGATTATCTAATCATACATGCCGGTTTTGCCATAGAAAAACTAAACGAAGAAGAAGCAAAAAAGACTCTCGCAATCTGGGAAGAAATGGCAAACCTTCAAAAACAATGAAATATATAACAGAATACAGAAATAAAAATGTGTCCCATAAAATAGCGAATAGAACAAATAATTTACTAAAAGGATATAAAGGAAAAATCTCACTTATGGAAGTTTGCGGAACACATACGCATTCTATTTTCCGTTCCGGTATTATGAGTCTTCTTTCAGATAAAATAGAACATCTTTCGGGTCCGGGTTGTCCTGTATGCGTTACCCCGAACCAATATATCGATACGGCAATAGCTTATAGTCGCCTGCCCAACATGATAATAACAACTTTCGGAGACATGATTAAAGTGCCGGGTTCGACCTCCTCATTAGAAAAAGAAAAAGCTTCCGGGGGTAACGTGAAAATACTTTATTCTCCTCTCGAAAGTTTAGAAATCGCGAAAAATAACCCGGACAAAAAAATTGTTTTTCTTGGCATCGGCTTTGAAACTACAGCACCATTGGTCGCCTCGACAATCCTCTCCGCGAAAGATGAAAATCTAAAGAATTTTTTCGTTCTTGCCGGACATAAACTAATTCCTCCCGCAATGGACGCGCTGCTTAAAAGCAAAGAAATAAAAATAGACGGATTTATCTGTCCCGGACATGTAAGTGCCATCATAGGAGAAGAACCTTATCGACCGATAGTAAAAAAATACGGTATTCCTTCTGTTATAATAGGCTTTGAACCCATCGACCTTTTAGAAGGAATCGAAATGTTAATAAAACAAATAACCGATAAGAAAAAACCCTCTGTAGAAAACCAATATAAAAGAGTCGTACGTAAGGAGGGTAATGAAAAAGCGCTTGCACTGATAAAAAAAGTTTTCGATGTGACAGATTCGTCCTGGAGAGGTCTCGGAGTACTCCCGAAATCCGGATTATCCATAAAAAAAGCTTATTCAAAGTTCGACGCGGAGAAAAATATACGGTGCGAAACAGAAAAAACAAAACAACACCCTGAATGTATATGCGGAAAAGTGCTAATGGGAACAAAAAAACCATATGA
This sequence comes from uncultured bacterium, assembly GCA_964461395.1. Classification (GTDB taxonomy): domain Bacteria; phylum Hydrothermota; class UBA3072; order UBA3072; family UBA3072; genus JAFGHJ01. The sequence goes on along the minus strand of CAYWUC010000012.1, from coordinate 3,505 downwards.
TTGCAAATTGTACTCAAAATTGTGCTCTCCGGAACATCCAATAGGACCCTGCATGGTATCATCAGAAGGCACCTGCGCGGCGTATTACAAATTTAAAAAATAATGAAAAAGAAAAACGCGGAAAATAAGAAAATATTGCTTTCGCACGGCAGCGGCGGCGCTGCTATGAGTTCTCTAATAAAAGAAATGATGATAGACAAATTCGACAATCCAACTCTCCGGCGACTTACCGACTCCGCGGTGCTACCTCCTTCGGGAAATAAACAATTATGCTTTACTACGGATTCTTACGTCATAAATCCTATTTTTTTCCCGGGCGGAGATATAGGAAGTCTTGCTGTAAACGGAACAGTAAACGATCTCTCGGTAATGGGCGCGAAACCTCTTTACATTTCATGCTCCTTGATAATAGAAGAAGGGCTCGAGATGGATATACTGGATAAAATCACAACCTCTATGGAAAAAACAAGTAAAAAAGCAAATGTACAAATAGTAACAGGGGACACAAAAGTTGTTGAAAGGGGAAGCGCGGATAAAATATTTATAAATACCGCCGGAATCGGAATTATACAAAAAAACACTATTCTATCCACAAAGAGAATAAAAAACGGCGATAAAATTATTATAAACGGCGAAATCGGAGCTCACGGTTTAGCCGTAATGAGTAAAAGAGAAAATTTTAAAACAAATATAAAAAGCGACTGCGCTTCTTTGTGGGGGTTAATAGAAACTATGTTATCCGCGGGCGGCATAAAATTTATGCGAGACCCGACAAGAGGCGGGGTTGCTACCGTTTTATGTGAAATAGCGGAGCAGTCTGGTTTTGGCATCCAGATAAAAGAAGAAACCCTGCCCATACATGATAATGTTTCTTCCTTTTCGGAAATCCTCGGGCTCGATCCTCTTTACATCGCAAATGAAGGAAAAGTCATCGCGATTGTCGCAAAAGATAAAGCTTCCTCTATTCTCGCTAGAATGAAAACAAACCCCTTAGGGAAAGAAGCCTCTATAATAGGAGAAATAACAAAGAAAAATAAAGGTAGAGTCGTACTTGAAACTATAATAGGAGGTAAAAGAATTATCGATCGGCTGACAGGAGACCAGTTACCACGCATTTGCTAAGAGAATAAAATGCTAAAAAGGCAAGACGCCATTATTTTAAAAAGTTACGATTTTAAAGATACAAGTAAAATCATTCATATATTATCATCGGATTCCGAACGCCTTTCTCTCGTCGCGAAAGGAGCCAGACGCACAAAATCACAATTCGCCGGCAATATAGAACCCCTCAATTTAACCCAGCTTGTATATTACATAAAACCAGGTAAAAGTTTAGGAACTTTAAAAGAAGCTACCCTCATAGAATCACACCCCTCTTTAAAAAAAGATCTACACAGGTTAAATATTGGCTGGAGTTTAATCTGGATTGGAAAGAAAATTCCGTCCCCGATGGATGGTCTTTTCGGCCTGGAAAAAAGGGCATTAAGCTTTCTCGACAGAGGATTTAAAGAAGAGGTCTTAGTATATTTCTTCCTTTCTCTTTTTACTCTTCAGGGAATTCCGCCTCAAATGGACAAATGTGTTTCCTGCGGTTCAAAAGAATTGTATTATTTTGATATAGAAACCGGGGGAGCCAGATGCAAAAAATGCGTCACAACACAAGTATTTCCTTTCAATCCTTTAGCAACAACTTTAAAAGATCTAAAAAAAGGAAGACTGCAAACGTGGAAAGGAATAGAGGAAAAAGATAAAAAAGAAATTCTTGAACTTATTTTGAAATACAGCATTTATCACTTAGGAGACTGGGTAAAACGCATAACGGATATATTGCCATTCACGATCAACCCGTAGGACCGGTTATTCTTCCAATCCCCGATAACCGATAAAGTTTTGTTGCCTTTCTTGTAACAAAAAGGTTTATGGAAGTGTCCCATCACAATATCATTTATGCCTTCCGAAAACCTACTTTCCGCGAATGAGTTTAGGTTTTCATGATTTAACTTCATCCCGTTGGATTTCGCCTGAGAATGCTTTGATACGAGTTTAGCTATCTTCAATCCAAGTTCGGGGTGAATTAAAGAAAAAAGAGCTCTCGATACCCTATTAGTCAAACAGGTTTTTATCATAAAATTGGCATCCATTTCATCCCCATGTTGAATCAATATTTTCTTTTCCCCAATTTCAATTATTTCCGGGTTAAAATGTTTAACAATCCCAATTTCTTCAAAGAATTTTCCTGCCCAGAAATCATGATTACCCATCCAATAATGAATATCGATTCCCTTTTCTACCGTCTTCTTAAGCTCAAAAAATATACTAAAAAAACTCTTGGGAAGAAAAGACCTGTATTCAAAATAAAAATCGAAAATATCACCGAGCAAAAATAATACAGTCCCTGTCTCTCTTACTTTTTTAAGGAAAAGAACAAAAGATTCTATTTCGCCTCTGCTCGACCAATCTTGAAAATGAGTATCCGCCAATATGAATATTTTGCTGCTTTTTTCTATTTTCAACATTTTTTAATAATAAAAAAAATTCTTCCCCCGAACAAATTTTTTGATTGTTTGAAAGTTAAAAAAACCATCGTGTATCCTACATATATCAGTATTCTTTCGAGAATAAATTGTTGAGCCGTTACTTATATTTGTTTTTGTTTAAGCTATTTCCTAAACTCCTCTTTCATCTCACCGATAATCTTCATAGCTTCTTCAAAAAATCTCTTTTTAACAAGACTATTTAAAAGATTCCTGTATCTAACCTCTACAGAAACACTGCCCTCTCTCTCTCCTTCAACCTCCAGCGCAACAGTGTCTCCACCAGAAGATTCCCCAAAAAGACTTTTTTCCTCATTGTCAAGGGCATCTAATATCCCTTCTTTTTTTTCTTCTGGTTTCTTCTTCTTTTCCCTTTTAAAAATTTCTTCAAAAGGAGATTTATTCTGTTCCATCAAGCCTCCTTATCTTTGTATAATTTTAATTTCTCTCCCACATCCTTCAATGTAGGGTCAAGCTCAAGAGCTATCTCCCAATTTGAAACAGCTTTATCTATCATTTCTTTCTGCTCATAAGCGTATCCAAGGTCCGCATAAACGAAAGCTTCTGGTTCACTCCTTTTACTTGCTTCTTTAAATATTTCAATAGCCTCGTCTACGTTCCCTCTATCGAACATAATCATCCCCAAACCAACTTTAGCCTCGATCATATCAGGATTGATTTTCAATACCCTCTCGAATATTTTCCTGGCTTCCTTTTGCATACCTTTTTTAGAAAGCGCGACAGCGAGATTTGTCAATGTTTCCGGGGCTTCCTCATCCAGAAGAACAGCTTCCTTAAGTTGCCTTATAGCGGCATCTACTTTTCCTCCATAGTAATTTCTAACAGCTATATCGTTTAACCGTCGAGCTTCTTCTTTCTTCATTTTACTATCAAATTTTTCTCTTTCTTTTTTAAAATCTCCAACGTATTGTTCCATTAAAATCGCAAGCTGTACCAATCCTTTTGAAGAA
>CAYWUC010000011.1:0-2406 GCA_964461395.1 uncultured bacterium | reverse complement strand
ATTTCGGGCTGGAACCTTAACTGTCTGATTAGGCTTCTGAGGATTCCTGGCAATTCTTGCTTTCCTATGCTTTACATCGAAAACTCCAAATCCTACTATAACAACACGGTCTTTCTTTTTTAAAGATTTAACTATGTTGTTAATAAGACTTTCAGTCATCTCTTTAGCTTCCGATTTTTTGCACCCACAATCCTTTGCTACTGCGTCGATTAATTCTTTTTTGTTCATTAAATAGCCTCCTTTTATTGTTATAAAAGGAGTTTAAGCATTTTTGCTCATATGTCAAGGGGTTTTTTTGAAAATCAGCAAAAATTTTATGTCAATCAGTTTTTGTTATTTTTGGTCAATAAATTGTTTTTTCGTCTCTATATTGACTGTTTTATTTTTCCGGAAGAAGTCTAGAGCTATAAACCCATGTAATATAAGGTTTTTAGCTTTAGGGGATTGAGAAAAAAGAGCCCAAAGTCTTTTTAATTTTCTTATACAAATTCTACAAATCGTTAGAATAGTTGATTTGTTGAGTTATTAAAAAAACTTGAAATTTTGTATTTTGTGTGTGTTTTTTTGCGTTATGAGTCAAAAATTAGGATTTGGGATTTAGTTTTTGAGATATGGCATAGACAACAAAATACAGTTTTTATAAGTTCTGTATGTGAGTATTTTGGTTGGGGTCAGGGTATGAACAACACAAATATTTTTTTGTTTTATTTCTCTGTGTCTCTGTTTGAGAATGTTTTTTATAGGTGTGAATCCGTGGTGGATTTTTTTTAGGTGTAGGGTGGGGCGTTGACATTTAAAAGGGAAACTCATATCTTGTATAATGTAATGAAAATACGAAAAAGATTATTGGGCCGATTTTTATTTGAGATTACACCTGTAAGGGGTTATCTTGGTGTAATTTTAATATATTTTTCTTTTCTTTTTTTAATTCCTTTAATTGTAGATTATTTATATCTTAGAGATCTTATAAACTTAAATGCTTTTTTGGTTCCGGCTGTTCTTTCTTTAGTTTTAGGTCTTATTTTAAAAGGTCGAAATCCTGTGGAGAGGATTAATCATAAACAGGGAATGTTAATTGCGTCTTTGTCATGGATTATTGTTTCTTTAATTGGTTCATTACCGTACTTGATTGGGTTTCAATCGGGTTTTGTCAATTCTTTTTTTGAATCAGTTTCGGGTTTCACTACTACGGGGATAACATTGCTCACAGAACTCGAAGTTAAAAGCCGTTCGATACTTTTTTACAGAGCCTTAACTCAGTGGTTTGGAGGTCTTGGAATCTTAAGTTTCGCTTTATTAATTATTTATGAGGGAGGTATTGCTCCAAAGCTTTTTGCGGGTGAAAGTCATAAAATCAGAACCAAAAGAATAGCTCCGGGGTTATTTAATACTATAAGAATACTGTGGATTATATATGGAGTATTAACTTTGGTTCTTGTATTTCTGCTTAAAATAGAGGGTTTAAACTTCTTTGATGCGATCACGCACTCCTTTACAACTCTTTCAAGTGGAGGTTTTTCTACACATGATTTAAGCATCGGATATTATTCTTATATGAATTATCCTTTATCGAATACAATTGAGTGGACTATAATTATCTTTATGTTATTTGCGGGAATGAATTTCCTTTTTCATTACAGGATTTTTCAGGGAGATATCAAGGCTTTATGGGATTCTTTTGAAATTAAATTATTCTTATTTTTTATATGCTCGGCTTCCGGTATTATCATTTTGAAGCAATTTGCTTCCGGTGAAATTTTTTCTCCTGGTTTAGTTAGGACCTCGATTTTTCAGGTTGTAGCGATTATGACTACTACAGGTTACGCGACCCGTGATATTGGAGCTCCTATTTACGGAGGCGTAGCCAAGCAGATTTTTCTTTTTTTAATGATTATAGGGGGATGTGTTGGTTCTACTTCTGGAGGATTGAAAGTTTTACGTATAGGTATTTTATTTAAACTAATCAAATTTAAGATTTTATCGATTATTTATCCTCTTCATGTAGTGCGTTTTATTATGGTGGATGGAAGTAAAGTAGATTTCGATGAGGTAAGAAGAGTTACAGCTTTGTTTACAGCCTGGATGTTTTTATTGGCAACAGGGGGTTTAGTAACAGCGTTTTTTAGCAAACACGGAGCTTTGGAATCTTTTTCCGGTATGGCTTCAGCTCTTGGTAATATAGGGCCTTGTTATATTTCAGCTTCTGAAATAATAAAACTTTCTCCTGTTATAAAATTAACCTATATAATAGGTATGCTCGCGGGAAGATTGGAAATTTTGCCCATTCTTATGTTATTTTACAAAAACACTTGGAAATAGGAGGTGATAAATGTATGTGATTATCGGTGGTGGTGGTCTTCTTGGCAGAAATGTTGCCGGCAAATTGAGTGCTTCTAAACATGATGT
>CAYWUC010000010.1:0-3476 GCA_964461395.1 uncultured bacterium | reverse complement strand
CGTGTTCTTCAGCAGCTTTCTTTAGGTATTGAAGAACTTTCGCGGAAACTTCCGGTGGAGAATAGACTTTATCTTCCACCTTTATTCTCGCGTCGTCATGAGGACCTTTTATTACGTCAAAAGGAACTTTTTTCTTTTCATCTTCTATTTCCTCATATCTTCTGCCCATGAATCTTTTTACTGAAAAGATTGTATTCTGAGGATTGGTAAGCTGCTGTCTTTTTGCCTGTAATCCAACTAACTCCTCTCCTTCTTTGAATCCTACTACCGAAGGAGTAGTTCTTTGCCCTTCGGGATTCGTGATTACTTCAGGTTCTGATTGTTCGACAATTGCGACAACCGAGTTAGTTGTTCCGAGATCTATACCGATTACTGGTTCTTTCATTCTGCTTCTCCTCCTTGATTGTTACTATTATTTTGATTTCTATTGCGGTTTTCTTCGCTATTTTTTACTACTATTACTTTTGCGGGACGAAGAATTTTATCGTTGATTTTATATCCAATTTCCGTCTCTTCTAATATAATATCGTTTTTTTCATCCTCTTTTTCAACTACATGGATTGCTTCATGTTTTGCGGGGTCGAATTTCTCTCCCATGGATTCAAATGGCTCGATATTATAGCTTTTCAATAAGTTGCTTAGATTGGAATATACCAGTCGAATTCCGTCGCTGAAAGATTTATAATCATCCTTGTGCTCTTTACTTTCTTCGAGGGATTTAAACGCCCTCTCGAAATCGTCGAGAATAGGAAGAATTTTCCTAAAGACTTCTTCAAGGGTAAAATTATAAATTTTTTCTTTTTCTTGAATAGCTCGTTTTCTAAGGTTTTCGTAGTTAGCTAAAGCTCGAAGATATTTATCCTTGAGTTCTTCTTTTTCTTCTTCTAAGTTGTCGATTATTACTTCCATACGTTCAAATTCACCCTGTATTTTGTTTTTTTCATTTTCTTCTTTTTCTTCTTCTATATTTTCTGTTTTTTCTAATTCGTTAAATTGATCGGCTTCCGCCATCTTTTTTCCTCCTAAATTTTATATGCAGTAATTTATTAGAACGTTTTTTAAAGTCAACCCCGGCAACTGTAAACCTTGTAACTAATCTTAATAAGAAATCGTGATTAGTCAAGGGGGTGAAGTCATTTTTTTAAACCTTTTCATAAAATGTTACTGTAAATTAACTATAGGATAGTATACAGCTTAACGATGAAGGGTGCGTGTCCTTTGCTTGATCAGACTGTAATGCTTTCGTGTTAATTAATTGCGAGTTGTCAGTCGCGTTATTTGTATTTCAAAAATGACGCGTTTATTTGTTTTTCTGTTTCGCTACCCACACCAGATGGAATATTTGATTTTCCGATACCTGTTATCAAAATAGCGTCCGCTCCTTTACTTTTTGCTTCTTCAATCAATTTCTTTTGGACTTTATCGTTGGAAACAAAATCGCCGCCGCTGCCGATCGCGTGTCCTATAATCGTATATTCTTTCTCTATTTCCTCTGCCTGGAAATACGCATCAACTGTGGTCGTTGGCTCAAATTCTTTTCCGACGTAATTAACGTTCGCGGAGCAGCCAATAATAACTATAAGTATTAATATGCTACTTAACTTTAGTTTATTTTCCGACATAATTTCCTCCTTTGTTTTTTATATTAAAATGTAATCTAAAGAGGGTTCTTTTGGATGTCTTTTTAAAATTAAACGGTTCCTCTGCGTTCTTCTAGTATTCTTCTTATTTCTTCGCATTTTTCTCGTGTCAATCCCATACGTAGAATAAATAGAATTACCAATATAAAGCCTAAAATCGGTATTCCCGCGAGTGTTCTGCGTATCCAGAGAATTGTTTCGGGTGGCTGTATTTTTAGGCTTGAATCGAAACCTATCCAGGATAGAATTAACCCGAAGATGAAATAACCCGCCGAATTACCCAGTTTAAGAATATATGAACCGCAAGCAGTGAAAGAGCCTTCTCGTCTTTTTCCTGTATTAAGTTCATCGTAATCTATGATATCGGCGCCTATAGAGCCGTGTAACATCCATAGGGCGGATGCCGCAAATCCCATCATTCCGGAAGCGACAGTTTGCAGCCAGGGAATAAGGGGGGTATACAGGTACCAGGAACCGCCGTATCCCACTATGCCGATACATGCCGCGGTAATAACCGCTTTGCGTTTACCTATTTGGTTCGCGATTCTGCTTAATATCGGAGCTCCCAGAAGTCCTCCGAGCATAAAAGCTATTCCCATCCAGAAATTCCAATTGTCTCCCATTCTCGTACTTCCCCTGCATACATAATAGACTGTTGTGTAATACCCGAGCGAGCCGATCATACTTGTGCTAAAATTGAAAGCGAAACCGAAACCCATTATCATTCGGAATGGTTGTACTTTTAGTGTTTCATAAAATGAGCTTTTAATTGAAATGCTTTCTTTAGTTTTAACGACTACTTTATCGTAATATCTTTCTTTTAGTCTGAAAAACATAACTATGGCAAATATTGCCATAATTGTGCCAAGGATTCCTGTGTAAACCTGGATGCCCTTTAATGTGTTTTTACCTCCCCCGGGAAGAAGGAACCAGGCTAAATTTGTGAAACGCAGAGCATAAAAGTTACCTACCTCAAAAATTTTCTGCATTACACTTTTATATGTCATAATAGAAGTACGTTCGTCGTAATCTGGTGTCATCTCCGCGCCGAGGCTGTCAAAAGGTACGGCGAAAGCGCTTATAATTGGAATGTAAATAAGTGATGATGCTGCCATATACCAAAAAATAACCGAGACTCCCATAAATTTTACCGTCGCCCATTCGGGTGATACGGCAAACAATAACGGAAGACCGAGTCCGCTTAAAACGCCGGCGATTAAAATGAATGGACGTCGTCGGCCATGTTTAGAACGCAGGTTATCCGATATCCAGCCAACCAAAGGATCCACAATCGCGTCATATACACGAATTAGTGTTAATGCTAATCCTACCAACCGGGGGTCGACTCCCAGATAGATATTGAATACAGCGAACGCGACACCCGGGTAAAGCCAGAGACCCCACATGTTGAGTCCTGTTCCCAGGCCGTAAGTTATTTTTGTGGGAATTGGGATGCGGTCACGTATCGGTTTATATTCTTTATTGGTAGTAGTTTTTTCTTCCATTTAGCCTCCCTATTGTTAGGAATTAAAACTCTTAAATTGTTTTGATAAAAATCTTATTTATAGTCTTGTATCATTTTTTCGATGACAAAATAACAGAAATCAATTATTCTGTCAAGAGTTTTAAAATTGGTTTTAACTAGAGATTTTTTATTGTTTTTTATTATTCTGAAGTTTCAAATAGGTATTTTCTATTTACTACTTCCACATTTGGAGGAATTTTATTTTTTTCGAAAAAGTCATAACCTTCTTTTAAGTTGTTCCAAAATTCTATCCATTTTGATTGTTTGTGTTTTTCCATATTTGATTTATTCATTTTAAAAGGGAAAATATG
>CAYWUC010000009.1:0-4287 GCA_964461395.1 uncultured bacterium | reverse complement strand
TCTTATAGAGAAAAAGGGGATATGGATTTTACCTATAATCGGTTCGATTTTTTTGGTTTTGTCAGCTGTCATTCATTTTTACCGAATCTTATACTTTGGTAAAAATCTTTCTATTGCGGATCCGGCTGACCTATTTCCTTTACTTAAAGGAATGTTAGGTGCTAATTTGTTGGAAGCGGTCGCGATCCTGGGTTCTGCCCTCTTGACACTTATAGGAATTACTATATATTACCGTTGGATTTCAAGGTAAGTTTATTGGTTTTTATGTGTATTGATAAGTTATATAATAATAGCAATCGATAAAAAGGAGGTTATATGCAAGGTGCTATTGAATTCTTTGACATGGGAGGATGGGCTATGTATCCGCTTCTCTTGTGCGCTATACTTGGTTTTGCTTATGTTATTGAGAGGATGATAACTTTTGCTCGTTTGAGAGTTGATCCTGAGGATTTCGCCGAAGAACTTGTAGAAATATTTAAAAAGGACGGAGCTTCCACGGCAAGTGAATATTGTCATCGAACGCCTTCTCCTGCAGCGAGGGTATTCGGCCCTGTAATAGAAAAATATAAGGAACATGGTAAAAAGTCCAAAGAAAAAGAAGTGTTTGAAGAAGTTATGACAAGGTATGCTACAAGAGAATTAGCTTTTCTTGATAGGGGTATGTTGATACTTGCTTCTCTGGCTAATATTGCTCCGATGCTTGGTTTCCTTGGTACAGTTTCGGGTATGATAAACGCTTTTAATTCTATAGCTCTTGCCGGGACGGTTGAGGCTACTCTGGTTGCTGCAGGTATTTCTGAAGCACTTGTTACAACTGCTACTGGTTTAGCTTTAGCTATTCCAATTTCGGGCGCGCATGCTTTCTTTACACAGAAAGTAAATGGTTTTACCCGATCCATGGAGGAAGGTGCTGCTACTTTGATGGATGCTTTACTGGAGGAATAAGTGAAACTTCGTGAAAAGAAGACAAAAGGTGCCGAAATACCAACTGCTTCGATGGCAGATATTGCGTTCCTTCTGTTGATATTTTTTATGGTTACCACTGTCTTTGCAAATGAAGTTGGATTGCAAATTCTTCTTCCGGAAAAAGGAGATGAAGTTAAAGTTAAATCTGAAAATATACAGCGAATTTATGTAGAAGAAAAAGGGGAGATCAGAATAAACGGCGAATCGGTCAGCCAGGATCAGTTAGTAGATGAAGTGAAGAAAATTCTTGCTGAGAACCCTAAAGCTATTTTTTCTATAAAAACTCACCCTAATGCCCAGTATCAGTATACGGTGAACGCTTTGGATAAATTAAGATTGGCGGACGCGGAGAGATACTCTCTGGCGCCTTCTTCAGAAGAGTAAGGTATAAATTATGAAGTTGCATAGAGAAAAAGTACAGGCTACAATTCCTACTGCTTCGATGGCTGATATAGCTTTTCTTCTGTTGATATTTTTTATGGTCACTACTACGTTTAGAGCTGAAACGGGTTTGCGCGTCATTATTCCACAGGTTGAAGCTGCCGAAAAGATGCCCGCGAGAAATTTAACTCATATCTGGATTTCTACAAATGGTCTTGTTTCTATCGATGACGCTCTTGTGCCTGTAGATAGAATATCCGATTTAATGATGAGAAAGAGGCAGTTAAACGCGGATATAATTGTTTCTGTTAAGTGTGATAAGGCTACAGGTTATAAAGTTGTGGAAGATGTGTTAAACGAGTTTGTAGAGGCTTCGGTTTTAAGAATTCATCTTGCCGCAAGAAAAAAACGGGGGTGATATATATGCGAGATAAAACTGATGATCTTAAAAGACAGTATCCCCTTCATATTAGGATCGGTTTTTTGATTACACTTGTGTTAATGATTTTGGGTTTTATTTTTATCCCTGATATTAAGGGAGGGACATACGAGCCTAAAGTAACAAAAGCTATGAAAGTTGATAAATTGCCGCCTCAACTTCAAAATATCGTAAAGCCGCCGCCGCCAGCGAAACCTAAGATGCCGGTAGCTGCTAAAAGCGATGATGAAGTTGAAGCAGAAACCATAGAAAAAACTGATTTTACAGGATTAGAAAAAAAAGAAGCCGATGTGGGTTTTAGACCACCGAAGTTTGTTGCTTATGAAGTAGCTCCACAGCCTTTAAATCAAAAGATAATGTACAGTGTTTATCCTGAAGTGGCTAAAAAATTAGGCATAGAAGGTACACTTTTTCTTGAATTATGGATAGATACAAATGGAAAAGTCAGGAATGTTATAATAACAAAAGCTTTATATCCTGCTATAGATAAAGCGGCTAAAGAGAAAGCGTATCAGTTAAAATTTAAACCCGCGATGCAAAGAGATAAACCTGTTGCAGTTCGTCTGTCTTATCCTGTTACCTTTAAATTGGAAGATTAAAAAGGAAATATTTTAGCTTAGGAAGGGGCTCAATAATTGAGCCCCTTTAAATTTTAAATATTGTCTCTCAAAATATCGGATTCTATAAAGTGGGTTAAAGGAGTTGGTCCCAGAAAAGCTAAATTGCTTTCTCTGTTAAATGTGACTACGGTGAAGGATTTTCTATATCTTTCTCCCCGGAAGTATCTAGATAGAAGTATAATTAAACGTATTATAAATATTAGAGTTAATGACGAAGTAACTGTCGAGGGTAAAGTTGTTTCTATTAATTCTAAGAGAACCAGGAAAGGAAAATTACTTTGCGATGTTACGGTTTATGATGGGACCGGAATGATTGCTGGGAGATGGTTTAATCAATCCTGGGTTAAAGATAGGTTTAATAACGGAGATCATGTTATTTTCAGCGGAAAAGTTGATTTTTTTCGTGGGATATATATTTCTAATCCCGATTATGAATTTTTGACTGAAGAAGAAACCGAGTTAATTCATACTGGAAGAATTATTCCCGTTTATCCTTTAACAAAATCTCTCAGGCAGAGATTTATGAGAAGAACCATAAACTATATTATTAAAGATCTATCGGGTGAAATCCAGGATCCTTTTCCTTTAAATATTATAAGAGAGCATAAATTAGTTTCATTAGAAAAAGCGTTGTTTAATATACATTTTCCTCTGACCCAGAATATTTTAAAAAAAGCAAGAGAAAGATTAGCTTTCGATGAACTTTTTTACCTGCAATTGTTTCTTGCTCTTGAAAGAAACAAATTAAAAGAGAAAAAGGGTATTTCCTTTGATGCGAATTCAGATTTAGAGAAAGATTTTGTATCAGCGTTACCTTTTGAATTAACTTTGTCTCAGAAAAGGGTCCTTTCTGAAATCAAAAAGGATTTGGAAAAACCTTATCCTATGAACCGACTGCTTCAGGGTGATGTAGGCTCGGGTAAAACAGTCATTGCGATTGCGGCGATGTTAATTGCTTTGGACAATAAATTTAACGTTGCTTTTATGGTACCTACTGAGATTCTTGCCTATCAACATTTCTCTGTCATGAGTAAATTCCTGTCTTCTATTTCAGTTCCCTTATGGCTTTTGGTGGGCAATACAAATGAAATAGAAAGAAAGGAGATTTTAGAAAAAATAACGAAAAAAAGAGGTATTGTTTTAGGCACTCATGCTCTGCTTGAGGAAGATGTTCTTATTCCTGATTTAGGATTAGTAGTGATTGATGAACAGCATCGCTTTGGAGTCAATCAGAGAGCCATGATAAAGAAAAAAGGTAAACCCAATGTTCTTGTTATGTCCGCGACACCTATACCAAGGACTTTAGCTCTCAGCGTCTATGGAGAATTAGATGTTTCTACTATCAATGAATTACCTCCGGGTAGAGTTCCTTCCAAGACAAAATGGGTCAAGGAATCGAGAAAAAGATTTAAGGTTTATAATTGGATTAAAGACCAGGTTAAAAAAAGTAAATGTAAGGCTTATATTGTATTTCCCCTTATTGAAGAATCACAAAGTTTGGATTTAAGGTCGATAGAAAAAGAGGCGGAAAATATCAAAAATAAATTCTTATCAGGTCTAAAAGTTACTATATTACATGGTAGAATGAAAAGTGAGGAGAAAGATAAAATTATGGAGGAATTTAAAGGGGATAAATTTGATGTGCTGATAGCGACCACCGTTATTGAGGTTGGTATAGATGTACCTGAGGCAAATATTATGGTTGTGGAGAATGCTGATAGATTTGGACTTGCACAGCTTCATCAATTGAGAGGTAGAATTGGTAGAGGCAACAGGAAATCTTATTTTATTATGATTGCGGATGAAACGGATATTACGGATAAGGCAAAATTGAGGCTCGATACTCTTACAAAAGTTTCCTCCGGATTTAAATTATCAGAA
>CAYWUC010000008.1:0-5496 GCA_964461395.1 uncultured bacterium | reverse complement strand
CTTTTTGCATTAAACCCATCCTACAACACTCAGATCTCAACATTATCTCAAAGGATACGAAGACGCAAGTCTTTCTTGCATATTTATTGAGCTAACAGCTAAAATCCAAAAGCTAACTGCGATTTTAAGTATTGACTAAGTAATAAAATTCAGTATAATTCTTTTATGAGAAAGATTACTATTTTATTACTATTCTTTATTGTTTCGTGTGTGACCACCGGTCCCGGCGGGAAAACGGATTTTATAATGATTTCAACCGCGGAAGAGGTGGAAATCGGGCAGCAGGTAGCTTCGGGTGTCGAATCCCAGGAAAAGTTATTGAAGAATTCGACGGTACAAAATTATGTGAATGGTGTTGGACAAAAAATTGCCAGGATATGCGATAGAAGGGATGTCGAATATGAGTTTAAGGTGATCGATAAAAATGAAATAAACGCTTTTGCCTGTCCCGGGGGTTTTATTTATATTTATACGGGTTTGCTCGATGTTCTCGATAATGAGTCACAACTTGCAGGTGTTCTTGCGCATGAAATAAGTCACGTCGTAGCCAGACATTCCGTAAAAAAACTGCAAAATATCTACGGTTATTCTATTCTTGCTCAAATCGCGCTTGGGGATAAGACAGAAGGTGTTGCCGGTGATATCGTTAATGTAGCTGCGATGCTTATACTTCAGGGGTATAGTCGAGATAATGAGTTTGAAGCGGATAGGTACGGAATATTATATATGAAAAATGCCGGATACAATCCAAAAGGCATGATTCAGGTTTTTGAGAAATTTAAAAAGATGGAAGGTTCTTCAACGCCTGCAGTTTTAAATCTTCTTGCTTCTCATCCCGCGCCGGCTGATAGAATCCGCAAAGGGCAAACTAAAATAAGTGAGATTGGCGGTACCGGATTACCGTATTATTCCGATCGGTACAAAAGCGTAAAATCTCAATTATAACCTTTGTTATAAAGGTACTAATACACAAAACCCCACCACATAGTAATTGGACTCAAATTAACAGGCGCTTTTTCACTCGAAGCTTTGAATCCTCGAAACCTGAAATTCAATTAACCACGAGATTACACAAGATTATCTCAGATTAACAAATCTTTATTTGTATAATTATTTTGATTTTAAATAAATGATTCGATAAGTGTATAGGTAGATAGACTGACTGTTTTTTACACATTTACGCATTTAATGGTACCCCTATATCCTTACTTCTCTTTGTGTCGTTGCGGTGAAGTTTTTAAAGTTCTTGATTCTTAACGGCTTTGATGGAGTAGGTTAGACCCTCTAAAAGTGTATTTCTGGTCATAAATTTTCCCATATCTATACCCAGGTTTACGATTGTAGTAGCGATTTCGGCGGAGACACCCGTAATTAAAGCTTTGCATCCTAAAGTTTCAATAGCTTTTGCGGTTTTTATAAGCTGGTTTGCTACCATTGAATCGATTATAGATACACCGGTTATATCTAATATAGCGTATCTTGCCTGGTAGCGGTCTATACTTTCAAGTATAGTTTGTGTTGCTTGTTGTGCTCTGTCACTCGTTAGTGTTCCTACGAGAGGCATTATTATTATTCCTTCCCATGCGTACAGAACAGGAGTGGATAGTTCTCCGAGCAGATGTTGGAGCTGTATTTCCGCGACTTTTTGTTTTGTAACGTCTTGAGTTAGACCGACTATACCTATTACATTGTTTTTGCTGTCTATCATTGGGGCTTTTGTAGAGGAGAGGTAAACCGCTTCGCCTTCGGGAGTAGAAGAAACTTCAGGTCTGTTTATTGTAGGTTCTCTGGTTTCCATTATATGTTCTTCATCTGCTCGCGCTGTTTTTGCGAGTTCTTCTCCGAATAAATCAAAATCAGTTTTACCAATCAAATTTTTTTCTCCATCGAGTAATGGGGCACCTGCCTGTTCTAAATAATATCGGCTCACACGAATAAGACGCCCTTCTTTATCTTTAAAATAGAGCGAAACAGGTATACTTTTTAATAAATTTTCAAGGAGTTCTTTATCTATTTGTAACTTTTCTATTTCTTTTAAAAGCTGTTCTTTACTTTTTTTCTTATTTTTCATTTGTTTCTCCTTTTTAAATATATTAACTAATTCTAGTGCTTTTTTCTTTTTTGTCAACCTGATTTTACAGGTTTTTCCTCGTTTTTGGTAGAATTTTAAATTGGAGAATTTTTCTTTATTGCTATCTTTTCTGTTTTAATTTTTCTTGAGATTAGATAAGCAATCTTTGTTCGCTTCCAGAAAACCCAGAACAAATACAAGAGGCGCATTCCAATTGATGCATATTTCGTTGGAAGCGTAGCTTCCTTGTTCATCAACATAACATTTTGCGGGATTTGTATCCGGATAAACGACTCCCCACGGAATTCTGTCTTTTCTGTCCTGTCTCTCATAATTTGGGCCTCCCACAACATATCCTGGGATTGGTTCCGCTATTTTATCCGAATTGCTGGGTCTATGGTGAATGTTCATTGGTGTTTTATCCCCGAATCCTGTAACGAATGAATAAGAAGTAGCATTATTGCCGAAAATATAGTCTGTTATTACAACTACCGAATTAAGATATTTTGTTTCTTTTGTGTAATAAAAAGCCATGGCGCATACGACGGCACTGTTTAAGATGTTGCTGTTTGAACCCCATCCAAACTCTTCTATTGTGACAGGATAGGAGATAGATTCTAAATCCATACTGATCTCATCCGCGATTTTTAGAAGAGATTTTTTTAGTTCGGTTTTCTTCTCTTTGGATAAATTCTTTGCCTTATTTATTAGGGAATATATTCCGAGATCCACTATGTAATCAGCCCAGCTTGCTCCATTGAAATTTCCGGGTTCTATCGGATTGTTGATTATATGGTCGAGGTAGATTTTTTTACCTGTGGTTACAAACAGTTCTGAAGCAGCATAAAAGAAATCGTTTTCTATGTTTTTGTTGCTGTAAGTTCCCGTACGGATATCGGGAGGGTTTTCGTAAATTATATTATTGTTCTTTTTTGCCCATTTCCAGGCCTTTTCCGCATTGCCAAGACAAAGTTCTGCGAATGCAGGATCAAAAGGAGAATAAACACGCGAAAAATGGGCTGTAATTGCAGCAAATTCGAGAGCTGAGGTGGTCGATTTACCTACTACAAAGCGAGAAAGAGTATCTTCATGCGGCATTATCATACCACAGAAACTTTTTGAAGTGATTTTAAAAAATACCCCGCCATCCTCATCCTGCATTGTTAAAAGCCAGTCTAGTTCATACTTGATTTCATCTAATATATCTGGAATTCCGTTGCCGCTTTCAGGAATATTTAAAGACTTATCGGGCAGAATATCAGGATAAAGTTCATATAATAATAATAGAGTTCCGATAGTTACCCCGGCGTTCACTACATATTTATTGTAATCTCCGGCATCATACCAGCCTCCCCGCGAAGACATCGAACCTTTTTTCTTTTCCGTGGAAGGGTGAAGTAAACATAAAGTGTCGGGATGCCCGGCGGGTCTCGCGAATTTGCCGGCATATTTCTCCGATAGTTCTGTGGAGGCTCTCAAAAAATAAAAGCTTTTCATTGATGCTTTTAATACTTCGGAATACAAATGGTTTTTAATCTCAAAAGGATAGGAAGAACCCTTATCTTCTATAAAAATACTGTAAGTTCCGGTATCTTCGAATGCCGAGAAATAACCCACTCGCAGGTTTTCTCCGGATAGTTTCCAGTATTTGCTTCCCGATAATTTACCTTTAAATTTTGTGGTTCCTTTCAAGTCCTTTATTTCAAATTGATTTGATTTAGAATCTACGACTGTAAATCTTTTTATTGATTTGGGGTAATATCCTAATTGATTCAGATGAATATCTTCTTTTTTTGAGGAAGTATTGCTAATTATTAGTAAAGCAGATAAAACAATAAAAAATCTCATTATTACTCCTTTTTTTATTTGTTATCTTAATAATTCTTTAATCTTTGTCAATGATAACAAAATAGCTTTTAGCCTTTTGCTTTTAGCAAGAAACAAAAATAGAAAACTTTGTGTGCTTTGTGGTTCGTAATTTTTGGGGGATGGGTAGGGCTTGACAATAGTTGAAAAGATGGCTACTTTTTTGAAACAAATATTAATTTTTTGCGTCAAACATTATGAAAGGAAAAATAAGAAATTTGCAAATAGATATTAAGAAATTAAAGGAAAAATCGGAGGATGAATTTGAAAAGTTTTTTAAAAGTTACCTCAACAGAATATACACAGTGGTTTACAGAGTTGTCGGGAATTCAGCTACCGCGGAGGATCTTACTCAGGAGATAATGATGAAAGTTTATAACAATATTCATAAATTTAAAGAAAAATCCCAGCTTTCGTCCTGGGTCTACAGGATTGCCTATAATCATGCTTTATCTTATTTACGCCGGCATAGAAGTACAGAATCGATAGAGGATTACGAGACGAGAATCAAAGATAATTCATCGGGACATCTTGATTATCTTCAAAGAGAGGAGTTATCTGATTACATAAAGGAAAAACTGATGGAATTGCCAAAAGATTATAGGGTAGCTTTGACTTTATATCATTTTGAAGAGCTAGCTTATAAGGAAATCGCCTATACGATGGGTATTAATATCAGTACTGTAAAAACATATATTCACCGAGGAAGAAATGAATTAAAAGTTTTGTTAGGAGAAGTAATTGGGGAGGAAAGATGAAAAAAGAAATAAATTTGGATGAAATATTAAACCAGATAGCTATTGAGAAAGCTCCGGAAAATTTAATTCTCAAATGGAAAGCAGAAGTCGCGTTGCAGAAAGAAAGAAGAAGTTTCTTTTCTGTATTATTACGTCCTTCTATTGTTCTTCCGGTTATATTTGCAGGATTCTGGTATTATTTTGCTTTTTTCAGGAAAGAGCTGTTAGAATACTATTTGTTGGATAAAATAAGAGCATTTATTCTAGAAATAAGCCCGGTTGCATCAGATTCCATAAATACTATAGCGTCTTCAAATTACTATATCGTTACTGCGGGAGTTTTCTCTATATTTATTGCAGCTGTCTCTTTATTATGGTTTTACAAGGAGAAGAGTTTAAGGTATTCGAGAATAGGAATCTGGTAAATAAATTCACATTTGGCTTTTTGCTTTTGGCTGTTGGCTTAAAAACAAACAAAGAGTTTAGTGTTTTTTCTTTATAAGTTTCGGTGGTTGTGAGTTTTGTTTGAGTGGGATGCGAAAGGCTAAAAGCAAATGGCCAATAGCCAGGTGGTGTGTTTTTCTATTTAGGGTTGGGGTAATAGACGATTCCGGAATCGCTCAAAACTGCTATAAACTTGTCATTGCTCTCGGCTCTCTTTCCTCCAAATACAATGAGGACGGTATCATTTAAAACAAGGGAATCATTGAATAAAAAGCACAGCTTTTTATTCAACATAAAGATGTCTTTTACACCGGGAATAAACTTTTTTCTGACAGGGTTTCCGTTCCTTTTAAAAACATGCAAAGTGTCTTTGCCGTA
>CAYWUC010000007.1:0-5795 GCA_964461395.1 uncultured bacterium | reverse complement strand
TTTCCTGGCAGGTATCTTATTTGGGATTCGTGCGGGTACTTTAGTTGGAACTCTTACTTACTTTATTTTCGGTTTACTAAATCCACTCGGTATGTCTCCCCTACCACTTCTTTTAATGCAGGTACTCGTAGGAATATTAATAGGATCAGCCGGCGGTCTTTGCTATAAGAAAGAATGGAATAAAGCTCATATCATTTTACCCATAGGAATTTTGATTACACTCATATCCGACATGCTTACTACATCGGCAGGATTTCTATTTTTTCCCACTAAAAAAAGTTTTTTGGCTTACTTTATTATAGGGTTGCCTTTTGTCATCTGGCACGTATTCACTCAGGGCGTCATTTATGGTTTTGTTTTAACTCCAACAATACAAAAAATAAAAAAAAGGAGGTTTTATGCTTTTAATCATACTAAGCATGATGTACTTTGAATCGAAGGGAATAACAGTAACAGCAGATAGGTTTAAACATCTACCCTATCAAGTCGAAGTAATCGAGATTGAAAATTTACTTACCATCGACGAACTGGGAGAAATTCTTGAGAAAGAAGCAGGTGTTAAAATAAGTGGAAACGGAGACCCGAGCTCGCTTAGCCAAGCAGCCGTTCGGGGTAACACTCCGAAACATACACTTATAATGTTAAACGGACATAGAATAAATGACCCGAAATTAGGTGGATTCGATCTTTCTACAATCCCATTAAACGCGGTAAAAAGGATTGAAATCATAAAGGGTTCGTCTTCAGTATTTCAGGGCTCTAACGCGATTGGCGGGATTATAAATATCGTAACCGAAAAAAACACAAATGAAATAGAATTTCAGGGAAATACCAATTCAATTTTAGGGGCAAATTTGCAACTTTATAAATTTGGTGTAAATGGAAATCTAAATATTAAAAAAGGCGAAGGACAAAGAAGCAATACGGATTTTGAACATTACACACTGGCTTTTAATTGGAACGATTTAAATTTTACCGGAAGTTATAAAGATCTGGGTACACCGGGCGTACTACCCGACAGCGGTGTAATTCCAATATTCGGAGATTTAAGCGCGACTTCCCTTTTCGATAACCAGCAAACGCAGTTCACGGACCTATCGTACAGTAAAATTTTTACAAATGGCGATCTAGGGATACTAATCGAACCTGCTATTACAGGAGAAATACTCAAATATAATTGGAAATATGATCAAGTAATAGACTTCGCCACACTGGAAACAGATACAATAATAGCAAATGCAAAATACAAAACAATTGCCGGCCAATTAAATACGAAATTTCTATACAAAATGCTATCTTTATCTGTCAACATAGAAAAAGACAGGGTATGGTTAGACCAATATACATCAAGTTACGATACAACCTCTTTTTCACTTGAAGAAGAAAAAGCGGGAATGACTTTTTCTATTTTTCAGGAAACATCAAACATAAATACATTCGCTTCCTTAAGAGGAGACTGGTACGGAAGTTTCGGATTGCATCCTTCCTTTACAATCGGTAGTAGAATCACCAAGCCAATCGAGGTATTTGCATCAATCGGTTCCGCGTTCCAGGCTCCCACACTCTACGATCTTTACTATCCTGGCTTTTCCAATAAAGAACTTAAACCTGAATACTCCCTCGCGATAAACGGGGGAATAAAAATAAAAAACATAACTATATCCGGATATGTAAAAGAAATACGTGATAGAATAGTAAATGATGAAACCTGGACTCCGCAGAACATTGCTAAGAGTAGAGTTTTTGGGGTCGACATAGAAGCTGACGGTAAACACAAAGACATCTCATATTCATTAATATATTCCTATCTCGACGGCTACGACGAAGAAAACGAGATAAAAAGAGAACTTCAACACCAGCCAAAACATTCAATCGCGGGTATTCTTTCTTATGAAGGTCCGATAAACGCCGAAATATCCGGAAAATGGGCAGGAGAAAGGAAAATATGGCTATCAAGCAACAACCCTCCATATAACCAGGATTGGAAAAAGACTAAAAAAGTTTTTGTTATGGATTTAGGAATCTCCAAAAAATTCAACAATCTTTCTTTAGGATTTAATATAGAAAATATATTCGACCAGAAATATATAACAAACTTTGGTTTTTGTCTCGAAGATAGAGATTATCCGGAAACGGGAAGACACATAAATATTTGGGGTAAATACGCCTTCTAGACCCACATCGCAATTTTTAACGACAGACAACAATGCGTCAATCCGTCGAAATGTAAAGATTAAATATTAAAATGTAAAATTACAAATCAAAGTTAAAAAACTTACAAAACAAGGAAGAACAAAGAAGTTTATTAATAAATCAGTGTTAAAACTCCTTTCAATCTACCTATCCTACTTAATCCGTAAAAAAACTGCATCGGAGCGTTTAACTATAGTTTACTCTTTTTATCTTTGCATTTTTAAATGTAATTTTGCTTTTTGATTTTTGCTATTTAACTTAACAACAGGGGTTGACAAACTTTAAAAACCGATTATAATCCCATTGCTCGGTGGCCATAACGGAGAGGCCATACCCGTTCCCATTCCGAACACGGAAGTCAAGCTCTCCTGTGCTTATGGTATTGCCTTTTCGAAGGTGAGAGAGTAGGTCGCTGCCGGGCTTTTTTATTTTTAACCACGAGATTACACCGATTACTACCAGATTACCTCTCCCCCAAATTATTATCACATAAAGACACAGAGACACAAAGAAAAAAACAATAATTAGCCACGGATTTACACAGATAAACACGGATAAAAAAATATTTTTGTTTTACTAAATCCCAAATCCCAAATCCTAAACATGAACCACAAAGACCACAAAGTTTCTAATTTCTGTTTTTAGCTAACAGCGAAAGGCGAAGAGCTAAAAGCTTAGTTCAACAACAAATCACACAAATAGCACGAATAAAAAAATCTTGCTTGCTTTAACTAAAACCTAAAACCAAAGACCTAATATCTAATTCAGACACTTTTCCCTCTGTGCTCTCTGTGTTTTCTTTTTTCTCTGTGTACTCTATGGTTAAATTTTTAGTTTAAAGCAAAAAGATATTATTTTTCTCGCAGGCTTCAATCATACTATCCTGCCACAATCCGCACTGAACTTCTCCGATATGGGCTTTTTGAAGAAACAACATACAAAGACGGGATTGTCCAATCCCACCCCCTATGGAAAGAGGTAGTCTATCTTCTAAAAGCATTTTATGGAATTCTAATTCTTTCCTGTCTTCGGTACCTGTAATCTCGAGTTGTTTGATTAGAGCACTCTTATCTACTCTTATACCCATGGACGAGATTTCAAAACCTTTTTCTAAAACAGGATTCCACACAAATACATCACCGTTTAATCCTTTCGTTTTTTCACCCGTAGAAGTAGTCCAATCATCATAATCGGGTGCTCTACCATCATGCGGTTTACCGTCTGATAAATTCCCTCCTATGCCTATAACAAAAACAGCTCCTTTTTCTTTAGTAATAGCATCTTCCCTATCTCTCGGGGTAAGTCCAGGATATCTTTCCTGTAATTCTTCGCTATGCACAAAAGTTATTTCATCCCGGAGAAATGGCTGTAATTCCGGAAATTTTTTATATATAACCATTTCCGTTTCTTTCAAAACATCATATATTTTATTTACGATACTTTTTAAAAAATCCAAATTTCTTTCTTCCCTTGAAATTACCCTTTCCCAATCCCACTGATCCACATAAATAGAGTGCAAATTGTCTAAAACCTCATCCCTTCTTATTGCATTCATATCCGTATACAACCCGCTGCCTTCAGCAAATTTATATCTTGCCAGAGCCATCCTTTTCCATTTCGCGAGCGATTGAACGATTTCCGCCTCTGCATTCGATATATCTTTCATATCAAAAGAAACAGGTCGCTCGATTCCATTAAGATCGTCATTAATACCTGTACCGGATTCTACAAATAAAGGAGCACTTACTCTTTGCAGATTTAATTTACCCGCAAGCTCAACTTCAAAGTAATCCTTTACCAATTTAATAGCTTCTTCTGTTTCTTTTAGGTTTAAATGATTAATATAGTTTTCCGGAATCTTCAAATCCATCTCTCCTTCCAAAAAACCTTTTTAATTAGCCACTGATTTTCACTGAAAAGCACGGATCCCCTCCCCATTCCATATTCTTTTTTTTAAAACAACAAAATACTTTTTTAAACCTGTGTTTATCTATGTTCATCCGAGTCAATCCCAGGGTGTTGGGTCGGACTTTAAATAAACGTAACAAAAAACTTTGTGTTCTTTGTGTCTTTGTGTGATAATAATCTTGGGTGTGGTGTGGTAATTCAAATCCTGTTTATCTGCGTTCATCTGCGTCCTATAAATCACTTATACTCATCCCAGCTTTTAATTTTTAGATCCTCGGGTGAAGTTTTCTGCATAGCTTCCACTACTCTTTTCGCCACCTGAAGGTTCGTAATAAGAGAAACGTTAAAATCTATTGCCTGACGCCGTATAAGATAATCATTATCAAGTTCTTCTTTTTCGACATTTTTCGGTATGTTTATTACCATATCGATCCTTCCATCGGAAATATAACTCAGTGTATTAGGTTCTTTACTTTCCAAAGGCCAATGAAGAACTGTCGAATCTATTCTATAATCCTTCATAAACTCAGCAGTGCCTTTGGTAGCATACAGCTTAAATCCCATATCCCGAAGAATTTGAGCACTTTCCAGAAATTCAGCTTTGCTGCCTATAGGACCGGTGGAAAGCAATATTGTCTTTTTTGGTCTTCTAAAACCAACTGATATAAAACTTTTCAAGAAAGCCTCATTAAAATCATCACCAAGACATCCCACCTCACCTGTCGAAGCCATTTCCACACCAAGAATCGGATCCGAACCCTTAAGACGAGAAAATGAAAATTGAGGAGCTTTAACACCAACATAATCCAGGTCAAAAGCCGAATTTGTAAGAGCCGGAACTTTTTTACCCATTATTATTTTTGTTGCGGCATCGATAAAGTTTATTTTAAGGAATTTAGAAACAAAAGGAAAACTTCTCGAAACTCTCAAATTACATTCTATAACCCTAACTTCATTGTCCTTAGCTATAAATTGAATATTAAAGGGACCTGTTATATTTAAAGCTTTCGCGATTTTCCTGGCAATCACTTTTATTCTTCTCATAGTTTCAAGATAAGTTCTCTGAGGAGGAAGAACCATTGTCGCGTCTCCGGAATGAACCCCAGCATTTTCGACATGTTCGGATATAGCATAACAGTAAAGCTCACCTTTATTCGCAACCGCGTCAATTTCTATTTCTTTAGCTCCGGTAATAAACTTGCTGATTACAACAGGATGTTCTTTATTTACATCTGAAGCTCTTTTTAGATATCCTTCCAATTCGTCTTCACTTAATACTATACTCATCGCGGCACCGCTAAGAACATAACTCGGACGGACAAGAACCGGATATTCAACCTCTTTGGCGAATTTCTCTGCCTCTTTGATCGTGGTAACTTCTTTCCATTCGGGTTGATCGATATCAAGTTTATCCAGCAACTTTGAAAATTTATGCCTGTCTTCGGCATTATCGATATCCACCGGTGAAGTACCCAGAATCTTCACCCCATTTTTATGCAAAGGTAGGGCAAGATTATTCGCTATTTGTCCACCCATCGAGACTACAACTCCAATGGGATTTTCTTTATCATAAATATCCAGAACTCTTTCTAAAGTTATTTCATCGAAATAAAGTTTATCGCAAATATCATAATCTGTGCTGACTGTTTCCGGATTATAATTTATCATTATAGCTTTGTAATTTAAGTTTCTAA
>CAYWUC010000006.1:0-6565 GCA_964461395.1 uncultured bacterium | reverse complement strand
GTATTATTTTTATTTTAAATTTTCCAAATCATATATTTACCACAAAAACACCACGCTATTCCCATTACTAAGGACTTTTTATTCGTAGTTTTTTATTTGACTATTTGACAATTCAACTATTTGACTATACTAAAGTACAGTAACACATTGACTATAATTTATTATATATTATTATTAATCAAAAACAGGAAATATGGGGGCAAAAATGTTAAAAAAATATTTCTTTATTATTATATTAAGTTCTTTAAATTTAACCGCTCACCATGGTCTGGGTTTAGGGATTGCCGTAGGTGATCCAACCGGAATTACAGCAAAATATTGGACAAGCCAAAATACAGCAATTTGCGGGGCGATGGGCTGGTCTTTTAGAGACGAAGGATATATTCATCTAAACGGCGATTTCATCTACCATTATCCGAAATTGATTACTGTAGAAAAGGGAGAAATGCCGCTGTATTTCGGAATAGGCGGAAGACTCGCTTTTAAGGATGAAACAGAAATTGGTATTCGATTCCCCGTTGGGCTTGTATATCTCTTCCCGGACGCGCCTTTTGACGCGTTCTTCGAACTTTCTCCTTACCTTAATTTATATCCGAAAACAGACTTCTTTCTCTCTGCTAGTTTAGGGGGAAGATTCTTCTTCGAATTATAAAGAACCGTTCTAAAAACAACTTCCTGTTTTTTCTTTCCTGCAGGGTGCCTCCGAACCAAATTCCGAGCAGCGATAACAAATTTCATTCGGCAGCTCATTTTTTTCGAAATAAAGCTCTATATTATTTAGAGTGGTTTTTGCTATATTCCGTAAAGCCTCTTCCGTAAAAAATCCCTGATGAGAAGTTAATAGAACGTTCGGAAAAGTAAGTAACCTGGCTAACACATCGTCACTAATAATAGTACTCGAATAATCCTCGAAGAAATACTCCGATTCTTCTTCATATACGTCTAAACCCGCACTTCCCACTTTACCTTTTTTTAGAGCCGCTATCAAATCAACGGTATTGATAAGCTTTCCTCTGCCAGTATTTATTATCATAACCCCGTTTTTCATTTTCTTAATACTGGATTTATCTATTAGATGCATTGTCTCGGGCGTCAAGGGACAATGTAAAGTTATAATATCCGATTCCCTGTACAGGGTATCTAAATCCACATAGGAAAACCCATATCGTTTTCCATTCTCTTTATCAGGAAACTTATCATAAGCGAGCACCCTCATATCGAAACCCTTTAGAATTTTAGAAATAAAAACTCCTATTTTCCCTGTTCCTATTATACTAGCAGTCTTACCGGACATATCAAAACCTAAAAGACCATTTATATTAAAATTATTGTCCCGTGTCCTGTAGTATGCTCTATGGATTTTTCTGTTTAAGGATAACATTAAAGCCACAGCATGCTCGGCAACGGCACCCGGAGAATAAGCCGGAACCCGAACCACATGAATTCTGCCGAAAACAGCCTTTAAATCCACATTATTGTAACCGGCTGAACGCAAAGCTATAAGAGTTATACCATTATCATATAAAGCATCCGCAATTTTTTTACTGATAATATCATTTACAAAAGCGCAAACAGTGTCGGCATCTTTGGCAACAATTACGTTGTTCTCGTAAAGGCGGCTTTGAAAATATTTGATATCGAAACCGAATTCTTTGTTCGCTTCATCAAAGAAATCTTTATCATATTGCTTTGTATCGAAAAAAGCTATTTTCAATTTTCCCATAGTTTTTTAGCTCCTTTTCGATTCTATTAATTTTTTCAATTTCTTCAAATCCACTTCTCTTTCATACATTGGCTTTTTACTTTTATTATAAGCTATCAATTTCTCTTCAAAAGGCTTGCTTTCTTTATTTATATAAAAAACACCTAAAGGAAGACTTCTTTTCTCGGTTGCCTTTTTAAGAGCTTCATTTCTATCCGTTGGGTCATAACCCTTATCTAAATAATAAGTGTTTTCTTTAAACCATTTTCTATCATTAAGTTTATTATAAGAAACACAAGGATGAAGTAAATCGACTAAGGCATATCCTTTATGCGTTATCGCTTTTTTTATTATTTCTTTAGTCTCTTCTAAGTCATCCGAATAAGCTCGAGACACAAAAGAAGCTCCGAGACTTATTGCCACAGACAGGGGATTGAAGGGTTCCAGTATAACCCCTTTCACCTGAACTGGAGTTTTAAAACCCTCCAAACTTGTAGGAGACGCCTGTCCTTTGGTTAAACCATACACCATGTTATTATGAACAATATTCGTAATGTCCGGATTCCTTCTAATTGTATGAATGAAGTGATTCCCTCCCTCACCATACATATCACCATCTCCGCCCTCAGCGATAACCGTAAGTTTCCTGTTTACAGCTTTTATAGCAGTCGCAGGAGGAAGAGCTCTTCCGTGTAAACCGTTGAATACATTCGCTTTTAAATAATGGGGGATTTTTGCCGCCTGCCCTATTCCTGAAACCATAACCAGCTCTTCGGGCCTTATATCGAGACCTGATAAAACATCTTTTAATATCTTAAGGATGCTGAAATTTCCGCAGCCGGGACACCAGGCAATATCTATTTTATCCATATCATAGGTTTTTGCATCCATTATTTATCCTCCTTTTTCTCGATTTTTTTAAGTTCTTTTACAATCTCCTCCACACCAAACGGTAACCCGTTATATTTCAATATCGAATTGTCGATCTGTATTCCTGTCTCCATTTTAATCAATTTAGCGAATTGAGAGGTAGCATTGTTTTCTATTACAACTGCCTTATTCGCTTTTTTAATATATTTTATAGTATCAGGATGAAGCGGATAAATCTGTTTATAATGCAAAAAAGCCACATTTTTGTTGTCCAGTCTTTTTAAAGCTTCCTTTATTCCATAATAAGTGGAACCCCATCCTATTACCAATATTTTATACTTTTTACTACCAATAAGCTCCGGAGGTTCTATTTCTTTTTCAATCAAATCCATTTTATTTAGTCTCTTATCCACCATTTTACTTCTCAAATCCAGATCCTCTGTTATATGTCCTTCTTCGTCGTGCTCATCACTATCCACAACAACAAGACCTTTGCCGTAACCCGGAATACCTCTAGGGCTTATACCATTTTTAGTCACTTTATAACGTTTATAATTCTTATCCGTTTTTACTAAATATTTTTTTATCTTAATTTTAGATACATCTATAGAAGAAATAAGGAAAGAAGAATCGAGTAGATATTGATCCGTCATTACGATAACCGGAACCTGAAATCTATCCGCCATATCAAAAGCCTTTCGTGTAAGATTAAAAACATCTTCCGTTTTACCCGGCGAGAAAATAATTCTCGGGAACTCTCCATGCCCGGCGAATAGAGCAAAAAGCAAATCACCCTGCTCGCTTCTTGTAGGAAGCCCGGTTGCAGGACCCGGTCTCTGCGCGAGATGAACAACGATCGGGGTTTCAAGTATTCCTGAAAGGCTTAATCCTTCAGACATAAGCGCAAAACCTCCTCCCGATGTTGTAACCATTGCTCTCGCCCCCGCGTAAAAGGCTCCGAGAGCCATATTGACAGCACATATTTCGCTTTCCGCCTGCTCTACGATCATCCCGAACTCTTCCTGCTGCTTTGACAGAAAAGTTAGGACTCCGGTAGAAGGAGACATGGGATATGAAGAAATAAAATTACATCCACCGGCTATTGTTCCCAGGGAAACTAAGTCTGTACCGCTTAAAAGTAAATGATCCTTTACTTTTTCATTTCTTTTTAATTTAAAGTCGACAAAGCCTTCCCCTATCATTTTATCGGCTATTTCATAACCCTTCTTACCCGCTTCGATATTCCCTTCAATAATTTCTTTGTCTTTTTTCTTAAAAAATCCACTAATAAAATCTTTAACTATAGAGAAATCGACACCGAGCATACCGGAAAGTAGTCCAACTGTAACAGTATTGGCGTAAAGTTTATTACCCGCTTCTTGTGCCAACTCGGTAAAAGGAACTTCGAATATTTTTTCCGATTTACCCTCTATAAATTCTTTTTTTCCGAGTATTATTGTATTATTATCAATTCTCCATTTTACATGATCGACTGCTTTAGAGTCCAGCGGAATCAAAATATCTATTTTTTCAACAAAAGAATTAACAGGTTTATCTGACACCCGTATCTCTGTAGAGTTACTTCCGCCTCTTATCCTGGACATAAACTCCTTAGTCGAGAATATATAATAACCGGATAATTTAAGAATAGAAGCAAGTATCTTTTCTACAGTTTGAATACCCTGACCTGCCGCACCACACAAAACAATTGAAATATCCTTCATTTTCTCCTCCTCAAGTTAATCCGAATATCCAATTTATAATTTTTTGCGATTAGAAGATTTATCTTCTAAAAAAATTTCCATTTAATATTTCCTTATTTTAATCATTATTCTAAAAACTTCTCAAAGCGTTCCTTCTTAGCCTTGCATATAGGACAAACCTCGGGAGGTTCATCCCGTCCGCAAAGATAACCGCAAACCTTACAACGCCATACGGGTTTCGATAATTTCGATATTCCGACTGTTTTAGTTTCGGATTCCTTTTTCACTTTCTCCCTTTCCAATTTTGGGGGTCTTCTCTCCGGTATTTTTTTTATTTCTTTTCCTCCGTCTACAACCGCCTGTGAGACGTAAAGCCCGCAATAACAAATATCATAATCGTTTAAATCCGGATCTCTATAATCACAGGGGCATATCATATCCAGATCTCTATCTTTTTCCCCGGACGCAAGCCTGCAAGGGCATGCCCGGTATCCGTATCTTTCTTCGTTCACAAGCAAACCTTCCACTAAATCTCTTGTAAATTCTTCATCGGGATTTAAATGATAACCGGAAGTCTCCGCATCCTTATCCAATTTCTTATATAGTCCATCTATTTGCTCTCTTGAAATATCGATTTCACTCATTAGGTATTTTACTCCTTATTTCTTCCTCGTCAAACCCTACTACACAATCCTCATCATTAATAACGAGTGTCGGAAAAGAACACAGTGAATTCCATTTTGCAACTTCCTCTTCCGCTTTCTCTTTATCTTCTTCATCAAGAAGATCGACATCTACATAATGATAATCGACATTTAAATTTTCCAACAGTTTTTTTGTTTTCTTGCACCAGACACAGGTAGAAATAGCATAAAGCATTATTTTTCCTTTTTTTTCTCCTTCCACATGCTTTACATCCATCATTCCTCCTTTAAAGGTTTTTTAGATATCACCGTTTTTAATGTCTTCTAAAGTAAAAGATTTTAATGTTTCTCGCAAGGTCGTGCCGACTCTTTCCCACACCTTTTTCGCTTTGCATTTCCCGTACTTTTCACAAACCGATGGCGAATCTATACAAACAACTGGATTTAAAGACCCCTCGAGGATATCTACTATCTCATCACAATTTATCTTCTCTGGAGCTCTTCCGAGAACATACCCGTCTCTTACTCTAACTATTAAACCTCTCGCCTTCAAAGAAGAAACAATACGGTCGAGATATTTCATAGAAATCTTCTGGTGCTCGGCAATATCTTTCAGAAATATGGGCTTATCCGGATAGCAACGAGCGAGTTCAATCATCGCTCTCATACCATATCTTGTTTTCGACGAAAATTTCATCCCGTAAGAACTTCCTTTCTTTTACTTGCTTCGGGAACCCTCACCAACATAATATAAATTAACCGCCGAGTATTTTTCCGATATATCCCTCCGGCAGTCTGTGGACGTTTATAACAATACATCTTTAAGTCATTCATCCGAATACACTCCTTTTCTGCCTCTAAGCGACAGAAATTAATTCCTTAACCTCAGGAACCTGTTCTTTTAGGTAATTTTCTATGCCGGATTTCAAAGTAACCTGAGACATCATACATCCGGAACAGGCTCCCATAAGCCTGACCTTTACAACCCCATCACCTGAAACCTCCACCAATTCTACGTCTCCTCCGTCAGCCTGAAGTGAAGGTCTAATATCTTCTATAGCTTCTTTTACTTTTTCCTTCATTTTATTTGCCTTTTTTTCTTTTGCCATTTTTACTCCTTTTTATTTTTTTTAACGGTGAAATCAACGATGACTTTTTCTATATCCCACAGGCTTTCCAACTTCTCGACTATTTCTTCCCTGATGTTATTCGCGAATTGATGCTCCTCGGAAAGATCTACAGTTACTTCTACTGTACCCTTTCCTACCTTAACGCCTGTTATCAAATTAGTTCTAACGAGGTCCAGACCCGCCAGAGGATTCATAACATGTTTCAACCTCTTCAACACAATCTTCTTAGTTGTAGAAACTTTTTCTTTAACAAGACCATGTTTTTCCTCATAATTTTGAATTGCCGCCCTAAGACCATCCACAGCAAGCACAGAACAATGAGTTTTTATTTTGGGCAGTCCTCCAAGCGCATCTGAAGCCTCTTTCCAATCTATTTTTTTAGCCTCTTCGAGAGTTTTACCCTTTGCCAATTCCGTTATTATAGAACCCGTAGCTATATTTGAGGCACAACCGTATGATTCGAACTTTACATCCTTAATCTTTTTTGTATCTTTATCTACTTTAATATAAACCGAA
>CAYWUC010000005.1:0-4031 GCA_964461395.1 uncultured bacterium | reverse complement strand
TATTTCACCACTCTTTGCGGCAAAAAATATATGTTCGGCTCCGGTTTTAACAAGAAAACTTTCAAGAAAATGCTCTATTTTTTTTTGACTCTCGTATAAAAGTATAATATTGGACACTTATAATTCTTCTGAAATAGCTTTTGCACCTTTACGTAGTTCAAACTTAATTTTTCCGGTATCAATTTCAGTATCAGTAAAAACAGCCAGTATGAAGTTTTTTTTAGTAACAATAAAAAGATTTTTATTCCCCGCCAGGACTGTTATCGAAAAATCGTCTCTTATACTCATCTGCGTTGAAAGTTCTTTGGATATACTGGCAATTGTAGCAGATATGACAGACTCATCTAATTTACTTTCACCATCATATCCAACAATTTCACCTTCACGATCTATTACATAACACGAGAATATTCCGTCTATCGCAACAATTTCTTTTATTAAATTTTCCATCATTCTACACCTAAAACCTCAATTGTTTTGTAAAAAGCTTCCATAACAACATCTTCAAGCCCCCCAAGCAAAACATTCTTTGTGGTCAAAACAATAAATCTTAAAGATTCAGAACCTAACACAATAATATTTCCACCTGGTAATTCAAAAAATACTTTATTGACTGTTCCTATATTTAAATCCGCAGCAGAATATCGGATTTTATCATAAATCGAGGAAATGATCGCCCCGGTTGATTCTTGTTCTATAGGCAATTCCAAACGAGCATCGATCAACGCGCCAATATCATCGACAACTAATGCCCCTATAACTCCCTTTATTTTTAGTAGACTGTTTAGAATTTGGCCCGATGATTTGGCAGGTTTAGATGCAATTAAGCGCGGCTCCTCTTTTGTCTCACTTTCCTTTTCTTTACCTACTTTTTCCGTTTCTTTTATTTTCTCTTTTTCTCCAACTACCCCTGTTTCTTCTTTTTTCTCCTCAGGCATCGAAGGTTTAACTGTTTTCAAAGTACCAATCAACCGATTAATTTCCTCATCTTCAGGACTAATCAGAAGGGCCTCTTTTAAAATCAAAAAAGCTTCTTCCTCTTCTCCCTGACTAATATAAATTTTACTTAATTTAGAATAGGGTTTAATTATTTCACTATTCTCTTTTATGGCAGTCCTTAAAAGATCTTTGGCTTCCTCGAATAAACCATTCTCAACGTATAAATCAGCCAGAGAGATCAACACATCTAAGGAATTAACATCGGGCCTGAGCCCTTCTTCACTCAACTAAAACCTCCCAATTTACAATATTTTTATGAATTCTTTTAACTAAATCAAGCGTTTCCCTGATTTCCGTCTTCTTCTTTTCATCCGAAGATAAGAGCAAAAATGAATTCCATTCTGAAACAGCTTCTTTAAATCTGCCTTCAGCAAGATAAAAATAACCCATGTTGTAAGGGATTCCGGGATCCTCAGGATAAAGTTCCTTGAGCTTGAATAATTCTTTAAGACCATCGGTATACTTGCCCTTATGCCACAATCTGGACAGCTCTTTCATCTTTTCATCTGTGATTTTCTCCACTGAAGTTTTTTCCTTTTTTATAATATCATCAACAGGAATCTTTGTTTCGGTTATTATTCCTGCCATAGTCATCCCATATAGGGCTTTCATAACAGCGAATTTGTCTCCTATTTTACTTATGAGTTCGCGTATTGCCAATTTTCCATCGATAAGAGAAAGTAACTGCCAATCCATAGGAGATAAATCTATTTTCTCTTTTTCTATTAAATCAGTCGACACTTCAAGAATTATATCTGCGTTAGGAAGAATTTCTTCCATTTTAGAAATTTCATCGATTCTTCTGGCAGCTTCCATTATTATATTTTCAATTTTCATGTCCAACTTAAGATAGTCGGCAATCTGAAAATCTTTTTCTCGAAAAGTAAAATGGCCATTTTTAATAAGAAACAAAGAATATATAACATCGATCGCAGCCTTCTTAAATATGGTCTTAAAAGATCTCAGAGGGATAATTTTGTTTTCAATCAAGTAATGCGCGAATTTGTCGTCTGCCACTTCAATTGTTTCTTCTCTTTTGATAAAACCTCTTTCCGAAACTTCCTTCTTTAATCTTTCAGGAAAATCGATCGAAACAAGAATACCATTATCAAAATAAAGAACATACGACTTAAGAATATCCTCCGCGTTTAAATCTAAAACTCCTTTCTTTCCGGCTAAAGAAATCAGCTGAAAAAGTTCAAAAAGTCCTAATTCTTTTATCGGACCTTCAATAGGCATTACATCTCTCCTGTAATTTTTTTAAGCCGGAGAAGGCTCTCGATTGCTTCTTTTGCCTTTTTCAATATTTTTTCATCTTCTGCTTTATCTACAATATTAAACCATAAATTTTCTGCTTCCTTATACCTTCCTCTCCTGAAATATAAAGATGCTAAAAGATTATAGGCTTCAAAGTTTTTATCATCAAAATTCATTGCTTGTTTAAAACTTTTCATTGCCTCTTCAAAATTACCTTTACTATACAGAGCCTTACCTTCCCATAGCTCTAAATCACTATCTGCTTTTATAATTTTCTTCGCTTCTTTCACGTATTTTATGACTTTATCATAACTCTTGTTTATCAAATAAGTCCTGATAAGTTTTTTTAAAATCCTTCTATCTCTCGGAGCTCTTTTCCTTGCCTTTAAAAGACTCCCCACAGCACCTTTATAATCCCTTTCCTTGATTTTACGGAGCGAAAGTTGATAATAACCCTCTGCTGAAGGAGAAAGAGAAAGACTTTTTTCAAGTAAAGAACTAGCTCTTTTCTTTTTTCCTAATCTCAAATTAAGAGATGAAAGTTCCAATAAGATTTCCGATTCTTTTTCCCAATCGCGAAAAGTTTTAAGAAGTTCGATTGCTTTCCCGTATTGTTTTTTTCTTTTTAAGTACTGGGCAGAGGCTACATAAGAAAAAACCTCCCCCGGATACCTTTTATTAATATTTTGGGCAAGTCTCAAAGCTTCTTCCCACTCTCCGTTTTTCTGATATATTTTCGTCAAAAGTTTTGAAGCTTCAAGGTTTCCCGGAACTAAACCGCGTAGGACGTCTTTTGCTTCACCAAGAAGTTCTTTCTTTTCATAAATCCTACCCATAAGTAAAAGCATTTCTTCGTTACCCGGTTCCACGTTTCTTACTTCGTTTAATATTTCTAAAGCTTCATTAAAATCATTACTATTGAATAAAGAAGTTGCTTTTTGTAATTTTTCGCCGACATTAATCACCGGCCCCGTTTGTTCTTCCTGAACTTCAAAAAGGTCTTCGAAGAAATCTTCCGCGGTCTCTTCCCCGGCTACTCTACCCACTTCCATATCTTTAGTTAATTCTCTTGCTACAAGTATACCTAATCTCTCAGAGTAAATATCGACACCCAATTTAAATCTATTACTGGAATAATACGGGTCTATTTCCATTGCTCTTTTTGTCGCATCTAAAGCTTCATCATATTTCCCTATTCTTGACAGAGCAAAACCAAGATTATAAAGTGCTTCAGCAAAACTATCATCCCGCTCGATTGCCATCCTGAAAAAGTATATGGCATCCTCGAACCGTTCCAGGCTAAGATAAACCGCCCCAAGATAATTGAATGGGAGTGGATTTTCACCTTTCATTTCAATAACTTTTTTGAAAAATTTCTCGGCTGTCGAATGATTTCCTCTTGTCATGTAAATAAGACCGATATTTAAATACGAATCGGGATACTCCGGATTTAGCTCCTTTGCTCTCTTAAGACAATTAAAAGCTTCTTTTGGAGCTCCCGAATGATAGTAAGCCACACCAAGGTTATTCCATGAAACAGCATAATTAAGGTCTTTAGAAATAGCTCTTTTATACCAGGAAATAGCGTCTTCAAGTTTACCCAACCTGTGATAAGCAATACCAGTATTATTAGCCAACTTGGGCAAATCCGGATCCTGCTTAAGCGCTTCCAAATAAGATTTTATTGCTTCTTCATTATTCCCCATAAACAGATAAACTTCTCCTATCTGTTCTCTTACAAGAGAATTAGACGGATCAGCTTCTATAGCTTTTTT
>CAYWUC010000004.1:0-4816 GCA_964461395.1 uncultured bacterium | reverse complement strand
TCGCTTTTGGCTGTTGGCTTTTAGCTCTTTTAAAAATAAAAGCTAAAGGCGAAAGGCTAATAGCTAACAGACTGCCTTTTTGTAGCTTGTCTTTTTGCTTTTTAAACTTTGATATTTTATTTACACTGACAGTAATCTTCTGGATCAAGTCTTAAACATTTAATGGAAATTCATCTATGGATGACATAATAATAGAAACATATAAAGACGAACTAAAGGAAAAATGGGATCGCTTTGTAGAAAACGCAAATAATGGTACAATATTTCATAAAATACAATTTTTAAGTTATCATCCGGAAGATAGATTCAACTTCCATCACTTGATATTCCAAAAACAAAGTAATACAGTAGCAGTTATACCAGGTATGCTAAACAACGGTGTTTTTAAATCACCTGCGGGTGCAAGCTTTGGGGGAATAGTAATGGACGATATGAGTTTCAAAAAAACGGATGCAATTGTCAATAAATTTCTCGAATATTGCAGGGATCAAAAGATAAAAGAAATTTATTTTACACTACCACCTATAACATATTTAAAAGAAATGAACAAAAATTTAGAATATGTACTTTTATACAACGGATTTTCCTATTCTAATAATATGTATACTTCTGTTATAAACCTATCCCGATTGGGAAAAACTCCAATCAAAAAATTCCATCAAAACGCGAGAAACGCTATAAGAAAAGGAATAAAATCAAACTTGGAAGTAAAATTAAGTGAAGACTATGAAGGGTTCTATCCTATCTTACTGAAAAACAAAGAAAAATTCGAAGTTTCAGTAACTCACTCTCTCGATGAGCTAAAAAAACTCAATAATCTTTTGCCCGACACTTTGAAACTCTTTTTAGTTTATAAGAAAGAAGTTTTATTGGGTGGTTCTCTTATATTTGTTTGTAACGAAAGAACACTTCTCGCCTTTTACATCGCCCTAGATTATGATTACCAAAAATACAGACCAATAAACTATTTACTGTACGAAATTATAAAATGGGGTCAGCAAAACGGATTTAAATATCTCGATTTAGGTGTAAATCAGGAAGAATCTAAAAATAATCCCATGGAAGTAAACCGAGGACTTATATCATTTAAATCCAGTATGGGAGCACAATGTTTTTTCCGAAATCAGTTTCATAAAAAAATATAGGAGATAGACTTTTGTGATTTCTATCAAGAAAATCCTATAAAAACATAAATTGAAAAAAAAATCCGAAAGCCTCAAAAATCTCTTTAATCAATCAGTTATTTACGGAATAGGACTTTTCTTAAGAAAAGCCATCGGGTTTTTTTTAATTCCTCTTTATACGCATGCCTTCACTCATGTACAGTATGGAAAGCTTGCTATGATTTACTTGTTTTCCGGTGCGCTAACAACACTTTTCAACCTAGGATTAAACGAAGCTTTTCTTAAACAATTTACTGATAAACCAGATAACAAAAAAGAAGTTTTTAGTCGTTTCTTCTTTTTCCGATTAGCTTATTCTTCTCTTTTCCTTTTCTTGATTATTCTTTTTTCATCTCGACTTTCAGCCCTACTTCTAAAACCGAACGATATTAATTTAATCCAACTCGCGTCCATTATGATCTGGATAGAGTGCCTGGCAAATCCAGGTCTTTTAATATTACGTATCACAAACCGTTCAAAAAAATATGTTTTTCTAAATACTATAAGATTTATAATAAACATCACACTAAATATTCTTTTTGTACTCCATTTCAAAATGGGCATAGCCGGTGTACTTATCGGTAATTTGTTAAGCAGTTTACTTTTATTTTTTCTATTATGTCCTGAAATAAGTAAATTTTTAATTATCAAATTCGACTGGGCCCCATTAAAAAAATTATTGAATTATGGATTACCCCTACTTCCTCTTTCCATTACAATCTGGCTCGGGCTCGATTTAATTGACCGATGGTTAATAAAATGGATTCTCGGACTGGATAAAACAGGTATTTATACTTTAGGATATCAATTCGGAACCGCAATAGGTATTTTGGTATTCGGATTCTGCGGAGCATGGACTGCCTTTTTTTACAATAACCCTGAAAACAAAAAAGCTTTTGCCGATTCCGCGATAATTTTCACGCGAATGGCCCTTATATTGTGGGCGATACTCTCACTTTTTACTCCGGAGATATTCAAACTCATGGTCGCGGAAAAATACTGGATAGCTCAGTCGATTATCCCGATTATTGCTTTATCTTACATTTTCCTCGGTCTTGAAGAAATCTTTACTGCCGGCTTCTATATAACATCCAGGACCAGGCTTTTAATACCCATAGCCCTGACTCCTCTTTTAATAAATATAGCGCTTAACATTTATTTGATCCCCCGTTTCGGAATAATGGGAGCAGCAATAGCCACTCTATTTTCCTATTTTCTTTTCGCTTTATTTTCTTATTTAATCGGAAATAAAATCTTTCCGGTAAATTATAACTTAAAAACAATCTCATCAGACTTGTTCGTCGGTATCATTCTAATATACTTAACAAACCTTGCGGGAAACACTATTTATCAAAGAGTATCAGCTTTCATAATTCTGATATCAATATTAACCTACAAGGAAAAAGATAGAATTAGAAAATTCCTACGGAAAAAATGAATCAGGTCATATTTTTTCCTGTTCTTTTCTCTATGTTCTCAGTTTGCTTTTTTTTATAACATTAATTACTCTCTATTTTCTGTGGTCAATATTGTTAAAATTTCTATCTTAAACATAACAATTGACTTTTAAAAATTTTTTATCAATATATAAATATGACTAACTGCACAGTCACGAAAAATAAAACATTAGAAAAAAAAGACTCAAAAGAATATTCTCCGATTTTTAAAATTTCACTGGCAGAGTGGTCACTACATCGATATCTTTTTATCGATAAAACAAAATCCAATCTCGACTTTCCGATAATCGCTCGAAACCGATTCGAAATCGAAGCGGTGGAATACGTAAATCAATTTTTCCCCGATAAAGCGGAAGACAGAAAATACCTTACCGAATTAAAAAACCGTTCGGATAGTGAAGGGGTTAAAAATCTACTTATAATGTGTGACAATGAAGGAAAACTGGGCGCAAAGTCCGAAAACGAAAGAAAAAAGGCTGTAAGAAATCATTACAAGTGGATCGATGCCGCAAAGTTTTTAGGATGTCATTCTCTGCGAGTTAACGCACACGGAGACGGAACCCCGGAAGAACAAAAAGACCAGCTAATTGAAAGCATTTTAAAACTCGCGGAATACTCCGAAGGATTAGGAATAAACATAATTATAGAAAATCACGGGGATCTATCGAGCAACGCCGTATGGCTTTGCGATGTGATAAAAAAAGCGAGTAATCCCTTTATAGGAACTCTTCCGGACTTCGGAAATTTTCCCGAAAAAATAGACATATACGATAGCGTAGAAAAAATGATGCCTTTCGCTAAAGGTGTAAGCGCGAAATCTTATAATTTCGATGAAAACGGAAATGAAACTAAAATAGATTATGAAAGAATGTTCAGAATAGTTGTCCGGGGCGGATACAGGGGTTATGTCGGTATCGAATATGAAGGTGAGAAGTCAGACGAATCCGAAGGTATTAGAAAAACAAAAACTCTTTTAGAAAGGGTAAGAACAAAACTTTCAAATTAGCAAGTTTTAGTAATTATTTTAGTCTTTATCCAGGGATAAATACTTCGAATTGCTTATTAATTTCGCGCGTTTACTCTTAACTTCGTGTATTTTCTTCCTTATCATTTTTTCTTCCGCTTCCATTCTATCGTAATTTTCATCAAGATAATTAAACTGATCGATATATTCGATTAAAAAATCATCGTTATTCTTTGTAATTTTAATCATATAACCCCCTATTTTACAAATCAATAAATATATATATTAGAATAATCTTGTTCTTTTGTTATTTTTAGATTAAAAAATTATATAAAGGTTCCTTTTTCCTGTATTTACGCACACTTATTTCTTTTTTTCCTAATCTGAAAATCTATAATAACAAATCAACGAATTAACCACTTGACCTAAGCTTAATTCCTTCTTATAATGTACATATGACAAGGAATTAGGGGTAAATGAAATTAGACGGGCTCGACCTTCTAAAAGAAGGTAAATTCGCGAAAATATACACAAAAGGGGAAGTCGCGTATAAAACCAGTGAATTATCAGACAAAGAAATTCTCCGTGGACAATTCGAACTTCTCTCGGAAATAAAAGACCCTCATTTCGTATCGGTTTATGAGTGGTTCGAAAGCGACGGAAAATGCGGCTTTTCCATGGAAAAAATCGACCTTCCCACAATCGATCAAATATTTAAAAAACCACCTTCAAGAAAGGAAGACTTTAAAAGATTAGAGAAAATTATTATTTCCATTCTCGATTCTCTTTCGGTACTACACTCTAAAGGAATAATATGCGGAGACTTAAAACCCACTCATATATTTGTAGATAAAAAGAATAACGTTAAACTTATAGACCCGGGTTTTGATCCGGATATAATCACACCCGCTTACGCTGCTCCGGAAGCGTTAACCGACTCCCCCACCTTTTCCTCCGATATTTACTCTATTGGCGTAATACTCTATGAAATATTAACCGGAGAAAAAGCGTTTAAAGGAAATTTATCTAAAATCATAGAGGCTAAACTTAAAAAAGGATTACCCGATCCCGAAGAAAAAAACCCTTCCGTTCCCGGAGAAATAAACCTTTTAATAAGAAGGATGACGGAAAAAGACCTGAACAACCGTTTAAAAAACGTCGACGACGTAAAAAGAGAACTCGCTCTCGGAGCTCCCGCTGCCGACAGGAAACCTTCTTTTATACCTGTATTC
>CAYWUC010000003.1:0-5797 GCA_964461395.1 uncultured bacterium | reverse complement strand
AAACCGGAAAAATAAAAGAACAAATTAAAAACAGCAGAAACAAGCATACTCCATAAACCAATCTTCCGACCTGTCCATTCGTATACTTTCGCTTTTTCCTGTTTTTCTTTATCCAATAAAGGATGAATTTCTCTTTCCATATTTTACACCTAAGGAAGATTACACAAAACTCAAAAACCGCAAGGGGGATTTTTGCTCGAAGAGCAAAAATAGTTAGGTCGTCAAGTAGAAAACTTGGTTATCAGTCAATTAGTAAATTAGTTTATTAGTAAAAACTTTAACTGGTTCACCGATCTACTGATTTACCTATTCACTGCCGATTTGAAGAATCGAAATCCGGGAGCCGGTATCTGGCACCTAAAGAATAGCTCCGGTATAAGCTATTCTTTGTTTATATTCCCAACTTAAAAATCCTCCGGTTCCAGGCATCGATGCAGTATAAAAATGAACCGCTGCCGGCAAGTACTCCGGGTCTGTAACAGGGTGAGTTGTATGTTTCGATAAAGTTCCCGCTCATATCTATTTTATAAATAACTGTCCAATCGTACTGATCATACGAAAAAGATGCCCATAAATTTGTACCGGCATATGCAAGCCCGCCTAAATCGCGTGAATTTAAATCGTGTACTTCTTCTACATTTCCGTTTGATGGATCTATTCTACATAATTTACTATCAAACAGCATATAACTACGAATAATACTCCAGATATAACCGGAAGCATAGGTCAAATATGATTCGTGCTCGTCATATGGGACTGATGAAATTACTGCACAGAGAGTATTAAGTTGATAGAGACTATCATCATATCCACACCACAGATACGAACCATCCCAGGTAAGCCCGAAAGGACAGAGGAAAATCCCGTGAATATCAAAAGACTCTATAACATTCCCATTACCCTCATCTACCTTATAAATAGCTGCAAATTCGGTATCGACTTCTAAAACCCATAAATTCTCTCCGTCAAAACACATATCTCTGACGCTTCCTATGGAAGAATCTAAGGGAACAGAAGAAATAGAGGAAAAATCAATCCGATCGGTATATCTACAATACCAGCGCCCTGAATCTCCTGTTGCGGCATTAGAATAAATTCCTTTAATCTCAGTCTCGCTATCGATATCATGAGTGTACACAGTAGCTCCGAAGGTTATTTCGTCCTCCAAATCTGAAAAGTCAATATGTGTCAAAACTACTGTACCGGTACCCCCTACTCCCGAAGACGAATAATCCTTGCTCGCCTCCCCCACCACTTCGAGATCTTCTATTCCCATTCCGGAAATTGTTATTGTCCCACTAAGTTCTTCATACTCGACCCGTAAATCGAAAGTAAATGTTCCACGCTGGTCGTAATTCTTTTCACTCATCCAGGTTCCTTCCCAGTTTAAATCTACACAATTAGAATCACCGCCGCAGGAAATAAGAATTAAAACGGATACAATTATCACAAACAAAAACCTAATTTTCATACTTTATCCTCCTTGATTTTATGAAATAAGATTATAAAAAAAATTCGGAAAAACAAGGGCGAATTTTTCCTTTTTATATTTTTGACTTTGGACATTGGACTCTGGACTTTGGACATTAAGAAATCTCTTGTCAAAAATGAAAAAACCTATATAATTCTTTTAAGGTTAAAAACTTTTTAGTTAAGAATTTAAAGGCAAAAACTATAATAAGGAGCAAGTTATGAATAAAGAAACAAAATATTTTTCCTCTGCGGACTCTGTGAGTTTCTCTTTTCTCTGTGTGCTCTGTGGTTCAAGTAGGTAGAAATGGAAAACCTGAAAGAAAAAGCTTTTAATCTTCTAAAAAACAACATAAAAAAAGGACATAGTGAAAATTTCAAAAGAGACTTTTTTTACCTGTCCCCGGATTCTGTTCATTTTCACCAGTGGTTCTGGGATTCCTGTTTTCATATAATCGTAATGTCGAAATTGGATTCGGAAACGGCAAAAAAAGAATTCGAAACTTTAATCTCCGTCCAACAGGAAGACGGATTTATACCTCACATTATTTTCTGGAAATGGCGACTCAGAGATCGCTTCCAGAAATGGTGGCAGAAGGAAGTAAATTCAAAGAAAACAAACTTCTTCACCGCGGAAATCCAACCTCCGGTAATAGGGCTTTCGCTTCTTGAAATTTACAAAAACACAAACGACTTAGAGTTCGTTAAAGAAAACATCGGAAAAGTAGAAAAATATTACCTGTACCTAAAAGAAAAAAGAGACCCGGATAGAGACGGTCTTATTTCGATAATAACTCCCATGGAATCCGGAATGGACATGTGTACTCATTACGATATTCCGTTCGGGAATACAAAGCACGATCCTATGGAGACAAAAAGAAAGATAACCGAAATACTTACTCAATATAAAGAATGGAGCTGGGATTTGGATAAAATCTTCGAGTCTTCTCTCTTCGATGTCGAGGATGTATCCTTCAACACGATTTACTGCCTTGGATTATACGCGCTATCGGAGCTATACGGAACGTTCGATATAAACAAACAAAAAGAAATAAAAGAATGGGCTGATAACGTAAAAGAAAAAATAGTACACAAGTTATGGTTCGAAGAGCAACAAATATACTTTAGTCTATACCATCACGGAGCTTCAGAAACACCAATGGAAGTAAAAACAATCTCTTCTCTATTTCCCTTAACTCTCTCCATACCGAATTTTCATTTAAATCATTTAATAACACACCTGCACAACGAAAGAGAATTCTGGAGCCCATATCCTGTTACCAGCGTATCGATGGACGAACCGTCCTTCGGACCCCTTACCGATACACGTCTTATATGGAGAGGAACAAGCTGGATTAATACAAACTGGTTTTTAGCAAACGGGTTGGAGAAACAGGGATATACCGCTCTGGCGAAAAAAATCGCGCGTAAAACAATCGAACTGGTAGTAAAATTCGGATTCTGTGAATACTACGACCCGTTCGATGGACATCCGGGCAAAGCGATGAAAAATTTCGGATGGTCCACCCTCGCAATCGATTTAATAGACTTATTAAATCGAAACTGAGTAATCCTTCGGATTAGTCAATTGGGAAATCAGTAAAGTTAAATGCTCACAGCTGACTGCTGACGGCAAAAAATAACAACAAAAAATCTTGTGATAATCTGCCTGCCCTGCCTGTCCCGTAAGGAAGAATGACTGTATCGGGGTAGGGAGGAACGACTGTACCAGGGTGTAATCTTGTGGTTCCTTTTTAGTGGGATCGTTGGCTCGAGACTTCAGTATATCAGTAAATCAGTTTTTAAGCGAATGAGTTAATGCGTGTATGGGTGGATGGGTTGACTACTTTCTTTACCCATTTACTCATCTACTCATCTACTTGTTTATCTGTGCCTCCCTGTAAAAACTAGTTTTTTCGTCAAAAAAAGGATTTTTAAAAAAAATAAAGCTTACCAGTTGACTATTATGGTTTTTTGAGTATATTTATATTTGCAATGTGGGAAATTACATGAGGTAATTCCTGCAAAGAGGGGATTATACTTAAATTAAGGTGTCCCGTATATACGCTTTTATCTTAGGTGTTCCCTTGAGGTTTATTGTTTTTTTGCATCTTGTTTGATTCGCATAATTATTTGTAATTTAAAGTAGGAGGTTTAGTAAAATGCCAGAAGGTAAAGTAAAATGGTTCAGTCAGAGGAAAAACTACGGCTTCATCGAAGTCGAGGGCGAAGATGACGTATTCGTCCATGCATCTTCACTCATAGACGGCACAACTGTGTTGGATGAGGGTGATCAGGTAGAGTTTGACATCGTTGAAGGCGACAAGGGTCGCAAGGCTGAA
The DNA here is from genome assembly GCA_964461395.1 of uncultured bacterium. Taxonomy (GTDB): domain Bacteria; phylum Hydrothermota; class UBA3072; order UBA3072; family UBA3072; genus JAFGHJ01. Next base: position 1,985 of record CAYWUC010000003.1, on the reverse strand, counting down.
AACGTTAAAAAGTTAGCTTAATTATTGCTGAGAAAATAAACTTTTAAAGTTTTCAAATAAAATCGTTCATTAGCAAACTGTTTGGTAGGCATAACTTGTGAACACACAGATATATATCTGTGTGTTCACAAGAATTATTGGTATATTTTTTTGTAGTATTGCTTATATTCGCCGGTTATTACTTTCTTAATCCAATCCCGATTATTTAAATACCAATCGATTGTATTCTCAAGTCCTTCTTCGAACACGCAGGTGGGCTTCCATTTCAGGGTTTTCTTGATTTTGGAACAATCGAGCGCGTATCTGAAGTCATGGGCTTTGCCGCGGGGGTCGACGATGAACTTTATAAGTTCATCGAGTCTCGAGTCCTGAGTCTTGAGTCGTGAGTCTCCCGCCACCTTTTCCCCTAAGATTTTGCATATGAGTTTTACTACCTTTATATTTTCTATTTCGTTTTCTCCGCCGATATTATAAACCTCACCAATATCTCCTTTTCTAAAAACGAGGTCTATTGCCTGGCAATTGTCTTTAACATACAGCCAGTCTCGAATATTAAGACCTTCTCCGTAAACAGGAAGTTCTTTGTGCTCAAGGGCGTTTTTTATTATAAGAGGTATTAATTTTTCCGGAAACTGATAAGGTCCGTAATTATTTGAGCTTCTCGTTATGATTACGGGAAGATTGTAAGCCTTGTAATATGAACGACACAACAAATCCGCTCCGGCTTTGCTTGCCGAGTATGGACTGTTAGGTTGGAGGGAAGAATTTTCCGTGAATTTACCCGTTTTCCCTAATGAACCGTAAACTTCGTCGGTTGAAATTTGCAGAAAAATATTAGATACCGGGTGCCGGGTACCGGGTACCGGATTTTGCCAGTGGGTTTTTGCCGCCTCCAGTAAAGTTTGGGTTCCTTTAATATTTGTATCAATAAAAGGTGAGGCATCGAGTATACTTCTATCTACGTGGGATTCTGCCGCGAAGTTGACAACCACATTAGGTTTTAGGTCTTCGGTCTTAGGTTTTAGTTCCCCCCCCTTCCAATATTCTCCGGAGAGGAGGGAGTCTACCAATTTTCTGTCGCATATATCTCCTTTAACGAAAAAATACCGCAAATCAGGTTTTAGGTCCCTGGTCTTAGGTTTTTGGTTTAATGAAGAAAGACCGTATTTTTGTTCTACGTCTTTTAAATTTTCGAGATTACCGGCGTATGTAAGTTTATCCAAATTTATAATTACTATATCATCGTAATTTTCGAGTTCATAGCGTATAAAATTACTTCCGATGAAACCGGCTCCACCCGTCACGAGAATAACATTAGGTATTAGGTTTTCGGTTTTAGGTTTTAGTTTTCCCCCCATCTTACTCCTCCCCTTTTAATTTTAGAGATACAATCAAACCATTTAACATTTTTCCTGCTTCGTTATATCTATCATTCAGATTCTCGTATTCTTCAATTTCAATATATCCAAGGTCTTTAGCGAGTATCAAGTGATATTTTGTTTCCTCGAGAGATCCTCGAGCATTATACAAGAATTGAATGTATTCTTTATTAGAGTTTCTCGCGGCGCCCTCTGCCCCGTGGAATAGAGTCTCCTTATAAATCATCCGCATATTACTTATCATTAAGTAAAAACTCATTAAGCCTGCTTTTTATGTACCTTTTGCCATAATTAGTCTTTAAATACTTTTCTCTTTTTAACGCATCCTGCTGATTTAAACACGCCTCATAGTAAATTAATTTAAGTGGCATTCTGTTTTTAGTCGATTTTACTTTACCTTCATTGTGAGATTTTATTCTAGCCCTTAAATCTTTTGTATAACCTACGTAAAATTTACTATCTTTATCACTTCTTAGAACATAAACATAATACATCATCTTATTCCACGGGGTGAACTATATTAGCAGGAACAGAGGCAGAGGAACCGCAAAGTTGACTAATTAACCTGAATTTTTCTTCTTGTGGAAAATTTTTAGTTATTTTATA
>CAYWUC010000002.1:0-7350 GCA_964461395.1 uncultured bacterium | reverse complement strand
AGGGGTTGACTTTTTTAATGGTTTTAATTATAGTAACCCCACAAAAAAGGAGATATATTATTATGTTGGGAGTAGAGTCGGGGATTTTGAGTTAACATATTGGCGTAGAAAGTTCTCTAAACGAGATACTACCAATCTTTCTGTCAAAATCTTTTTTCAAGACAAAATAAAAAAACCGTTTTCTTATATTTTTACATTAAACAAATCACTTTTATTAAAATTGACAAAATCAATGTATGTTTTTGACTTGAAATATTACGTACAAGTGTTTATTATGCAAAATATTCAAGAAATCAAAATTAGTGTAATTTAGGTTTCTCAGTCGTAATGTTAATTAATGAAAATATAATTATATAATTTTTAGGAGGTTTTTGGTAAAATGAAAAAGGGTAAATCTAAGAAAAAGATATTAAGTGGAGCTGAAATACTTATTAAGTCTTTAAAAGAAAATAAAGTCGATGTTATTTTTGGATATCCCGGAGGAGCGGTTCTAGACATTTTTAATCATTTACATGATAGTGATATAAATTTTTATTTGACGAGACATGAACAGGGTGCGGCTCACGCGGCTGACGGTTATGCCAGAGCTTCCGGAAAACTCGGGGTTTGCATTGCTACTTCAGGTCCGGGAGCAACGAATCTGGTTACCGGTATAGCAACCGCGAATATGGATTCTATTCCAATGCTTGCGATTACAGGGCAGGTCTCAACAAGCCTTATCGGTAATGAAGCTTTCCAGGAAGTTGATGCCACAGGTATAACCAGAGCCATAACCAAGCATAACTATCTTGTTAAAGACGTTAATAATCTTGCGCAGATAGTCAACGAAGCAATATATATAGCAACTACCGGTCGCCCCGGTCCCGTTTTAATTGATATCCCTAAAAACGTTCAGCAGGCAAAGACTTCAAAAATTAGCAGTAAGGGAATCAATATACCCGGTTATAAGCCTACTCTTACAGGTAATTTAAAACAGATAAATAAAGCGGCAGCATTAATTGATAAAGCAAAGAAACCGGTTATATATTCAGGCGGAGGCGTTATTACTTCCGGGGCTTCGGATTTATTAAAGAAACTCGCGGAAAAAATAAACGCGCCGGTCACTACCACATTAATGGGGTTAGGAGCTTTTCCGGAAACGAACAAACTTTCTCTTGGTATGCTGGGAATGCATGGTACTCAGTACGCTAACTATGCCATAATGGAGTCGGATCTTATATTAGCTATAGGAGCGCGTTTTGATGATAGAGTTACCGGTAAAATTTCCGAATTTGCTCCTCACGCGAAAATTATTCACATAGATATCGATCCCGCTTCAGTCGGAAAAAATGTCAGAGTCGATATACCGATTGTCGGCGACGTTAAAAATGTTTTAAAAGAACTAAATAAAGTGTTGAAAGCTAAAAAACATGATGATTGGATAAAAGAAATCGATGGGTGGAAGAAAAAATTTCCTCTGAACTATAAAAAGAATAATAAAGTTGTTTCTCCCCAGTATGTGGTTGAATGTGTTCGTGAAGTTACAAAGGGTAAGGCGATTATTTCAACTGAAGTCGGGCAAAATCAGATGTGGGTCGCGCAATTTTATAAGTTCGATAAACCTCGTACACTTCTGACTTCGGGAGGACTCGGTACAATGGGATATGGTTTTCCTGCCGCTATAGGTGCAAAGGTTGCCAGACCGAATATGCCTGTTTTTGATATTGCCGGGGATGGCAGTATTCAGATGAACATTCAGGAGTTGGCAACCGCGGTTATAAAGAATATAAATGTTAAGATAATGATTCTCAACAATGGTTTTCTCGGTCTGGTTAGGCAATGGCAGGAATTGTTTTATAACAAAAGATACACGGCAACGTGTCTTAGAACCGGAGCATTAAATCCCGATAAGATTGACTATAAAAAATGTCCTGAATATACACCCGATTTTGTTAAACTCGCGGAAGCCTACGGCGCAACAGGAATGAGGATTTACAAAAACGAGGATGTTAAAGAAGCAATTAAAAAAGCGTTAAAAACAGATGGTCCTGTCGTTGTTGATTTTATAATTGGCAAGGAGGAAAATGTTTTTCCGATTGTTCCCGCAGGAGCTTCACTACGACAGATGATGGGAGGAATGGCATAATGAGAAGAATAATTTCTGTACTGGTCGAAAATAAGTTTGGTGTTCTGGCAGGAGTTTCGGAACTGTTTAGCAGCAGAGGTTTTAATATTGAAAGTCTTTCAGTGGGAGAAACTCTGGATTAGAATTTATCCAGGATAACGATAGTTGTCGATGGGGATGATTATATTTTTGAAGAAATCAAGAAACAATTGAATAAACTTATAAATGTTATTAAGGTTCAAGATTTTACCAATGTTGATCATGTGGAACGAGAAATGGTTTTTATAAAGGTTAATCTTTCGAGGAAAACTCGCGCTGAACTTATAGAAATAGTTGATATATTCAGAGCGAAAATTATCGATGTCGGCAAAGATTGCATGACTGTTGAAATAACAGGTAAACACAACAAGATTAAAGCTTTTATTGAATTGGTCAAACCTTTTGGTATCGTGGAAATAGTAAGAGCCGGTAAAATAGCAATTGCCCGAAAAAAAGGAGGGAAATAATGGTTGAAATTTATTATGATAAAGATGTAAATATAGATATTTTAAAGGATAAAACCATAGGGATTATAGGATATGGTAGTCAGGGGCACGCCCAGGCTCAGAACTTAAAAGATTCTGGATTAAATGTTATCGTTGCGGAAGTAGAGGGAACAGACAACTATAAACTGGCAAAAGAGCATGGTTTTGAACCTTTAACAGCTGATGAACTTGCTTCGAAAGCAGATATTATTGCTGTGCTTGTACCGGATGAGATACAGGCTAAAATTTATAAACAATCTATAGAATCTAATTTAAAAGCAGGTAATGCTTTACTTTTTTCTCACGGTTTCAATATTAGATTCAAGCAAATCATTCCTCCCGATTTTGTAGATGTTATAATGGTAGCCCCTAAGGGTCCGGGACATCTTGTTAGAAGTGAATACGAAAAGGGTGGGGGAGTGCCGAATCTTATTGCCGTAGAAAACGATGCAAGCGGTAATGCTTTTCAGTTGGCATTGGCTTATTCAAAAGGAATAGGCGGAACAAAAGGCGGAGCTATAAAAACCACCTTCCCTGAAGAAACAGAAACAGACCTTTTCGGAGAGCAAGTTGTTCTTTGCGGAGGAGTTTCCGCCCTTGTAAAAAAAGGTTTTGAAGTATTAACTGAAGCAGGATATCAACCTGAAATTGCTTATTTTGAATGCATGCATGAGCTTAAATTGATCGTCGATTTATTTTATCAGGGTGGTTTGAATTATATGCGTTATTCTGTGAGCAATACTGCTGAATATGGTGATTTTACGCGCGGAGAACGTATTATCTCCGAGGAAACAAAGAAAGAAATGAAAAAAATACTATCTGAAATCAAAGATGGTTCTTTCGCTAAAGAGTGGATTGAAGAAGCTTCAAAAGGAAAACCGAATTTGAAAAAGTTCGAAGAAAGAGATAGAAATCATCTGATTGAAATAACCGGGAAAAAACTAAGAAGTATGATGGATTGGATAGACGATAAAGTAGTATAATAATAGGTCTTAGGTTTTAGGATTAAAAATCTGGAGGAGACAATGAAGAAGTCCGGGAAAAAAACAGGAGACAAAAAGAAAGAAGTAAAATTGTATGACGCGACTTTGCGTGAAGGAACACAAGCAGAGGGGATATCGCTTTCATCAGCCGATAAGATAAAAATAACTAAATTGCTCGATGAATTGGGAATCCATTACATAGAAGGTGGTTGGCCGGGTTCAAATCCAAAAGACGCGGAATACTTTAAAGAAGTTAAAAATTTAAAACTTAAAAATGTACGTATAGCCGCTTTTGGAAGTACCTGCCGTAAAGGTACAATGCCCGAAGAAGACCAAAACATCAAAGCTCTTTTGGATAGCGGAACCCCTGTTATAACAATTTTCGGAAAGACCTGGACACTTCATGTTAAGGATGCCCTTCGTACAACGTTGGATAAAAATCTCGAAATGATCGAAAAAAGCGTAAAATATCTTAAATCAAAAAAGCGAGAGGTAATTTATGACGCGGAACACTTTTTTGATGGATACAAAACAGATCCAAAATATGCGGTGAAGACTCTTGCCGCTGCCGCAAGTGGAGGAGCAAGTGCTCTGGTTTTATGTGATACGAATGGAGGAAGCCTTCCCCATGAGGTGGAGAATATAACGAAAACAATCGTAAAAGAATTTCCCGATTTGGACATTGGCATACATACACACAATGATTCAGGTACTGCTATGGGAAATACTCTTGCGGCAGTTCAGGCTGGCGCGACACATGTTCAGGGTACTACAAATGGTTATGGTGAAAGATGTGGGAATGTGGACCTTAGCGCCTTAATCGCAAACCTTCAGTTGAAGTTAGGTATAAATGTTTTGCCGAAGAAAAATTTAGTGCATCTGACAAGGGTGGCGAACGCAGTGGCGTTTATAGCGAATCAACCACCTCCATATCGTTCTCCATATATCGGTCGTAGCGCGTTTGCCCATAAAGGAGGTATTCATGTGTCTGCTATGCGCAGGAATCCTCTTACGTATCAACATATCGACCCGGAGCTTGTAGGTAATGAATCTCGAGTTCTGATTTCGGAGCTTTCCGGCAAGTCCAATCTTCACAGTAAACTCGAAGAAATGAGTATGACCGGCAAAGTCGACAATCTAAAGGAGGTTTTGGATAAAATAAAAGCACTCGAGCACGACGGATTTAGCTTTGAGGCAGCTGAGGCTTCAGTCGAATTGCTATTACTTCGTTGCAAGAAGGATTATAAGCCTCCTTTTAAAATGCTGGATTTTATGGCCGTGGTCGAACACAGAGAAAAAAGAGGAATCTTTGCTGAGGCCACTGTAAAAGTGCTTGTCGGAGATAAAATCTTTCATATGGCAGCTGAAGGGGATGGCCCTGTGGATGCTCTACATACAGCTTTAACGAAAGCGCTCCGCGAAGAACATCCCAATATAGAAAAATTTCATCTTGCGGATTATAAAGTTCATATTATTAATAGCAGTAAAGGTACAGGAGCTATAACCAGAGTTATGATAGATATGCAGCTTGATAACAAATTCTGGAGTACGGTCGGAGCTTCCGCCAATGTAATAGAGGCAAGCTGGATAGCTCTTTCTGATGCTATGGAATATGGTATATATCTGGAGGAACAAAGTTGAATATTAAGAGGGATTTCTCGGTAGTATTTAAAGACGGAAATTGGCTAAGGAAATCTTTACTAGGTGGTCTTTTTTTTATGATCCCTCCCTTGTTTATTCTTTCCTTTGGTTTTATTGCTAGATTTATCTATAATCGTTTAGAAACAGGTAATAAGGAATTACCTTCCTGGAATAATTGGGGTTTGTTGTTTTTAAAAGGATTTGAGTGGGGTTTGATAATTTTATTTTATTTGGCGATTCCGGTACTATTTTTATCTCTTTTACCGGGTTCTGTCATAGAATTTTTGGTGAATCCCAGGTTTGTAATATCATCTTTAAGCCTTAACGGTTTTTTTATATTGTTTTTTTCTTCTGTAATGGGTTTTATCGCGATGTTTTTTCTGCCTATGGCTTTGATAATTTTTTCGGATTCCGGAACACTTATCAATGCTGTACGGTTTGAAAGTTTATATAAGCATATTAAAAGTAAGCTTTTGCCATATATCTTTGCTTATGTTGTTATGATTTTCCTACTTGGTTTTGACTTTTTTCTGCACATAATTTTGAATAATTATGTGGTTCATTTTGGATTGATACCTGCTTATTTTGTTTTTGTCTGGTTTGCTTTTATTATCTCTCTCGTTTCAGCTTCTTTATTTATTGAGAGCTTTTAACTTATTGACGAAATTTTTAAGAGAGAGTGTATGAAATAATTTCTCAGGAATTTTAATTTCCCATTTGTTTTTATCATTTTTTTCGATATTAAGATCTATTTTCCTGATTAATGTATCATCTTTAAGGAAAACCTTTAAACTAAAACCTTTTTTTTGTTCTTTATATTTTAGTAATTTAGAAACAGAGTCTTTTTTGGATAACGTTTCGCCGCGAATACTTTCTAATCCCGGAGCGGAAAAATTTGGCAGAGTAATTTTAGCAGGGATTTTATATTCCTTCATTCGGAAAATTATATCAGGATCGGCTTTTTTCTGGAACATCATATAAAAAATTTCCCTTCCTTCATTTCTCCATTTTTTTTCATATTTTGTAGAAAAATGGTCGGAAAGTTCGTCGGTCCATCCTTTTTGGAATAAGGATTCCCATAGATGAACCGCTGCCATTTCTTCCAGTATAAAATCTCTATAGAAAGGATCATCGGTCGCGATAATTATTTTTCCCTTATCAGTAGAGCAGGAAGCTGCTATTTTAAAAAATTCCCTATCCAGTAATCGGTTCTTATAATGTTTTTTCTTAGGCCATGGATCCGGAAAGTTAAGATATATATGAGAAAGTGATTTTTCGGGGACTAATACTATAAAAGCTGCTTTTGCTTCCAGGCAGACCACTTTAATACTATTCTTTTTGGCTTTTTCTATTTTCTTTTTGGCTTTTCTAAAAGACTCATTCGAATAATCTATACCGAAAAAATTTCTCTCCGGATGTAGTTCGGATTTTTTTACTAGGAATTCTCCGTTTCCAAATCCGATTTCGCAATCAACGGGATTTTTATTCCCAAAAAGTTTTTCCCAATTTATAGGTTTATCTAAATCTCTCCAATCCAAACTCATATCCATATTATTAAATTAATTTAAACATCTTTTTTGTCAAGGGTTTAGGGAAATAAACAAAAAACAAAATAATTTTACCACAGAAAGCACAGAGAAAAAAGATATTTGTTTTTACCCCCCCCCAACCACAACTCAAAAGTATTATCACACAGAGCATACGGTGAACACAAAGAACTTAAAAATCAGAAAGAAAAGGTGTTTATTGTTTTTACTAGAACCTGATATCCGGTATCTTAGACCTGAATAGTAGCCATGCATTAACTCACTAACAAAATTAGTTCGAGACTTGAACTAATTTTACTTTCTCTTCAGCCAGTTTATTATAATCAGTAATATTATAGCACCTACAAAAGCTGTTATTAAAGAAGTAATTAAACCCTCATATTTAATCCCCAACGATAATGAAATACCCAGGAGGTCGAATAAGAATCCTCCAACCAGTGAGCCTATACATCCTACAACAATGTTACCTAAAATACCGTATCCTTTCCTTCCCGCCATCACTTTGCCCGCAAGCCAACCAGCCAATGCACCAATAATCAAAAACCAAATAA
>CAYWUC010000001.1:0-2011 GCA_964461395.1 uncultured bacterium | reverse complement strand
CCTCTTAAGTTCGGATTATAAGCCCAATGTTCCGGAGTAATTGGCCCGTTCACAACCTGACCGTAATCTTCCAGGACATTTGAAATTATTTTCTGTCTATCTATAGCAATACTGAAAGCTTCTCTGAGTTTTTTGTCGGAAAAAGCAGCGATGTTCCAACCAATATATGTATAAGACTTTCCCGGAGAAAGAACTTTTTTATAAGATTTAAGTGTATCATAATTGTTGCCCGGAGGCATATCAAAAGCTAAATCAACATTATTAAGAGACAACTCATCCATAAGCTCACTAATAGATGAAGGAGTATAAAAAACCATCCTGTCCACAGGAGGTCTACCTCTGAAATAATTTGAATTCGCGATTAATTCAATCCACTTACCCTCATTCCATTCTTTTAATTTATATGGTCCGGAACCTACAGGTTTGACGTTAAAATCACTACCCGCGATATCGTTTTCTCTTTCTAAAATATGCTTTGGAATTGGATATATGTTTGTGCTCTGCAGCTCACCGGCAAACACCTGTTTCAAAGTAAAACGAACCTTCCTTGCACTAAGCGCTTCGACGTTTTCAACATAATTCAATTTGTGCGCGAGGGGAGAATTATTCTCGCTATTAAGTATTTGGTTTACAGTAAATACAACATCTTCAGCCGTTACCGGCTTTCCGTCGTGCCATGTAGCTCCTTTAGCAATAGTATAAGTTATAGATTTTAAATCTTCCGAATAAGTCCAGGATTCAGCAAGACCCGGTCTTACTTTCCCATCAGGCTTCTCTGCAATTAAAGGCGTAAACAGCTGATCTGTAACAGTAGAAAAGCCAGAAAGAGGAGGATAGATCGGATTTAAATTAGATGGCTCATTTAATAAAGCGATTATTAATGTACCACCCTTGTTACCCTTATATCTGAACTCTTCCATTTTTTGACAACCGGATAAAATAATTAAAATTAAAAATATATTTAAAAAGTTAAAACCTAACTTCCTCATTTAATCCTCCTTTTTATGTAAAATTAAGCTAAATACACTATTAGTCAAGGGCTCATTTTTCTCCATCTAATGACTGAACCACAAAGACCAGAAGGTAAGTGATAAGTGATATGTGATATGTGATAGGTGATAGGTGATATGTGATAGGTGATATGTGATCTGCTGTTCTACTAATCCCGGAAACACACGTAACACGAAACACATAACTCGAAACACCAGTTTACACAATCCCAGTCTTTTCCGCTACTCTACCTGAGTGTAAACTTTACCGGGAAAGAATAACGCACAGAAACAGGTTTATCTCTCTGCATTGCCGGGGAAAATTTAAGATTACCCGCTTTTTTAACCGCGATTTTATCCAAAACCGGGTAAATAGACTTTATAAGTTTTACGTTTCTAACTGTACCTTTTTCATCTATCCATAATTCTAAATAAACAGTACCCTCGATACCCAACATTATAATCGATTTAGGATATTCAAACTTCACCTTATCGGGATTCAAAAGCTTAGGCTCAACATCATAAGGGACAAACGGAGGCGGGTTAAAATCTATCTCAGAAACTTTTCCGTAATCATCTATGAAATTTGTTTCATCAATCGTTTGTGCCTCCACTTCGTCGTCTGTTTTCGCGGCTACAGGTATTTTGGGCCTTTTTGGAGTAAGCGGTTCAACAATATTTTCCAATTGATCAGGAACTTTATCTATTTCGATAATTCTACTAACTTTAGGCTGATAATATTTTGTTTCAAACTCGGGCATAAAAACAAAACCGAGAATAAAAACAACAATAGCCACTAAAAAACCGATTCTTACATGCAGCATAAACATCCTTTTTAAAATATTTCTTTGTTTATCCATTTTCTCCTCCTTTTACTTTTCTTTATATATTTAGATGCTTATCCGTAAATAAAGTTCCCGCAAAAACAAGATCAACCACAAAGATTACAAAGAACACAAAGTTTTTATTGCTTTTTCCCCCAACCCATTTTTTAACAACAAATAGCACAAATTGCACAAATA